>JALWEC010000530.1 GCA_027036655.1 Melioribacteraceae bacterium | reverse complement strand
TTAATTACGAAAAAGGCTGTCCCGATAGAGGCAGCCTTTTTTATAGTAAAAACAAATTGGTTTTGTAATTCGGTAATTGATCAAACTTGTATGTTAAAAGTGTGAGTAGAAAAAAAACCTTTGAGGTTTTGACCTACATACGTAATAGGAGTTTTAATAAATATCAGCTCCGGTTATGCAGTTTGGTTTTACAAGGCAAACCTCGAAGGTTTGGTACTTTATCCTAAAATAGTTTTCAGCTCTTCAACGGCGTCTGCAAGTTCGCGTTTCAATTCCAATCTGAGAATTTTTCTTCCTTTCTTGATTAATGCGGCGCGGTCGCCTAATCCTTGAGCCTGTATCAGCACGTCAAATGTAATCCCGGATTTGTCAACTTTCGGTTCATTCGGAATCGGGACATTTAGTGTCGGTTTGTCTGTAAATTGTAAAAACACGCCGTTGCCGAAATCGCCTTTGTGGAGTTGTCCCGTTGAATGGAGAAAACGGGGACCGAATCCAACGGTTACTGCTACATTATATTTTTCCGAAAGATAATTTTGGAAATCACTCAAAATAGAGATGTTGCTTTCGGTCTGAGGAAGAAAAGCTTGCAGCGCAATATAATGTCGTCCGAGATAGTCGTCGAAACACTCGTCAATATTTTCAAAACAATTACGGATGACTTCCTTAACGTGTGAAATCCGGCTAATGTAAAATGCGGTGAAATTGTCGCTTTCGCACCCGTCTTTCAATGCAGGTAAGTTTCCGGTTTTCATATATTCCGAAACCATTTCACGAGCGGCAACTTTTGCCGATTCAACATCCGGCTGGTCGAAAGGATGTATCTTCATTATATGTCCGGCAACGGCAATTGCAAACTCCCAGATATAAAGCAGGTTACCAAGTTCGTAAACATCATCCAATGTAATTTCCAAAACGGGGAATCCCGCTCGGATGAGATTTTTAACTTCAAGTGAATCTTTCGTATCATCTTTGAAATGAATGTAAGCGAAAATTCTGTCTTTGGAATATTTTGCGGGCTTCCTTAATTTTTCGCCGGTAACGGGAAGAATTCCTCGATTGTTTTTACCGGTGCTTTCAGCAACCAATTGTTCAATCCAGGAACCGACAGCTTCAAGTTGTTCGCTAAAAATAAAGGTTAATTTATCTTTACCTCTGTTAGCGCACATACCAAGCATTGCGCCTAAAACATAGGCGGGGTTTTCATCATAGTGCGACATTGCCATCGAACGTTCTTCGGCTTGTTTGGCATTTGTTAAAAGCGATGTAATATCGACACCTATTGTTGCCGCCGGCACCAAACCGAAATATGTCAGGGCGGAAAATCTTCCTCCCACATTCGGATTATTCAAAAAGGTGTAGAAAAAATTAAGTTCGGATGCAAGTTTTTCAAGTTTGCTGCTCGGGTCGGTAATTGCCGCAAAGTACTTTCCGGCTGAATCTCCGAATTTTTCGTAATATATATTATAAAAATATTTGAAGAGTGAAAGGGTTTCAACCGTTCCTCCGGATTTAGTGGAAACAATAAAAAATGTTTCTTCCGGTTTGAGCTTCTTTTTTATTTCAAGAACGGATTCGGGATGAGTGCTGTCAAGAACCTTAAGCGACGGATGACTTTTTGTGTTTCCGAAAACTTTCTGAAAAACCTCCGGCGCCAAACTCGAACCTCCCATGCCGAGAAGAATTACTTTTTTAATTCCTTTCTCAGTTATCTCGTCTGCAAATCCTTCGAGATAAAGATACTTATCCGAATATTCGTTCGGGGCGGTAACCCAATCCAATCGATTTGTAATTTCATCCGGTCTGTCGCTCCAAAGCTTAAAATCTTTGGAGAGTATCCTCTGAGAAAAATTGTTTTTCTCCAACTCCGAAAGGATTTCGTTGAATTTATCATGATTGTCGTGAAGATATTTTGTTAGCTTCATTTTGAACCTCAACTCTGTTTGACTTAATGTTCAAATCTAATAAAAAGAAATAAAAAAAGCCGCTCCCGAATGAGAGCGGCCGAATAAAATAAGAATACTAATCTATGATTTATTTCATTAAGATTAATTTCTTTGCGTCCATGAATGTCGAACCGTTGCTTCCTTCGGCTCTTATGGCATAGAAGTAAATTCCGCTTGTTAATCTTGAGGCATCGAATTTAATTCTGTAATTGCCTGCATTCATTTCCTGATTTACTAAAGTAGTAACTTCGCGTCCGAGCAGGTCAAAGACTTTGATTGTTACTTTAGCGTTAACAGGTAACGAGTAAGAAATAATCGTTGACGGGTTGAACGGGTTAGGATAGTTCTGCGCCAAGTCATATTTTGTAGGAATTGCATTAGTTCCATCATTAACATCCGTAATAACGCCAAGATGTACGGGAACATCGGTTACAGGATTTTGCGGGTCGTTAGTAGCTACGTGAAGTACGGCAGTGTAATCGCCGGGATCCAATGAAGTAGCGTCAAATCCGATTGCAACATCGCTCGAGCCACCAACTGAAACAACTCCCTGTGCCGGGTCAACCGAAAGCCAGGAAGTTCCACCAAGATAAAGAACGGCATTGTGGAATAATGTTCCTAAATCGGAAGTAAATGCAGTGTTGCCTGTGATACCGATTATGTTAAATCCGATTACATTATCATTGTAAGCAATCATCGGCTGTCCGTCGTTCCAATCCGCTAAGAGCACGGCGTTAGAAGCGAGCGTGGGGTCTTGATGTCCCCAACTGTCATTGATTGCGTTAACACCTGTCATAATAGGATTAAGCGGGTCGTAAACAGTTCCGAGAGTACCTTCTCCCCAAATATCCTGGGTTGTACCGACAAACGGTCCGTAACCTTCTGTTATGAATCTTCCGCTCATTCCCCAATCGTCATAACTGTAAGTGTACATATTTGCAATTACCTTACCGCCTGCATCAATATAATCGGCAAGTAAGTTACCGATTGTTGCGGCATCCGTACCTGCGGAAGACCATTTGAAGTCGTTCTGAACCATTACAACGGAGTAGGGAAGTAAGTCGTCAAGAGTGATAGTTCCCAAACCGTCAACCGGGAAATGCGTCATTGCTATATCGTCAAATGAACTCATAGTCGAGATCAAATCGGAGATATGCTCGTCGTCATCAGGAGAAAGAATTAATAACTGAACCGCATTGTTCGGATTTTCCAATCCTTTATTTACGGTTACGTTTCTTTGTTCAACCGCATTTGTAATATTTTTCTTGGCGGCAGGATTTGAAACCGCATTTGCCGCAGGAAGAGTAATGTTTACAGTTGCGGAAGATTTTTTCAATATATCGTAAGAAATATTGAAATCCAAGTCGCTTCCGCCCGTGTTGGAAATGGTAAGCGTTTTAACGCTGGTTTGTCCGGATTCGATAGCTTCATCTATTGAAGAAGGACTTACACCGACTACCGGAGGTAATGCAACGGTTGCGCTCATCGGAACAACCAACGTTCCGTTAACGGAAGAGTTTGAAGTAATTGTCAAATTGCCTGAAATATCTCCTACGGTAGATGAAAGAACGGTTACCGGAACTTCAATAGCGTCTCCGCTTGCAATTGTAACAGGTAAAGTTACGGTTGCATAGAAATCGGGATTGCTTGAAGTAATATCGGAAACAGTTAAATCGTCTGTTCCGGTATTTGAAATAACCAGAGTTTTATCCATCGGGTAACCGGAATAAACGGTTCCGTAGTCCAGAACTTCAGGTACAACTTCAATATTCGGAGCGCCAGTAACGTGCATAGATGCTGTAACAGTTGCAACCGGTGTAACAGGATCATTGCTGTTAACCAAGATGTTAGCGCCGTAATCTCCGCCAACCATTCCGTTTGCGTCGAAAGTAACATTGACGGTAATAGAACTTCCTGAAGGAACAGTACCTTCCATCGGATCAATTACAAGCCAGTTTCCTGTTCCAGCACCGAAGAAGCTGAGCATATCATATTCGGCGCTTCCATCACCGAGAGTTCCTACAAGGGCTGTATTTCCGGTTTCAGTATCGACAACGCGAAGCTCGGGAGCGCCTGAACCATTGTTGTATGCAGCCATATAGAGAACTCCGGTATTGTGGTCAAAGCCCATACCTTGAGCGTAGTTGGCGTCAAAGCCGAGAGAACCGATTTCCGTTCCGGCTCCGGTTGTAGGATCAACACCATAAAGAACGTCGGTTGAAATATCTTCGCCAAACAGCTGACCATCATCATTTGCCGCAAGTGCAATAATTATTCCATCTTCGATTGTTCCGACTTCAGTAACGGTAGCGGTAGTTACATCAAGAGTATAAAGCACCGAAGCTGAACCGTAAGCTACAACGTAGCAAACGTCGTCGGTAAACGCCATTCCGGTTGCAACTGCTCCGGAAGGTAATCCGTTTACAGCGCCTAAATCGGTGGCAGTATTGTTTTCTAAATCCAGTTTGTAAAGATGACCGGAATCGTAATCAATTCCGTAAGCGGTGTTTGGTTCGGAATGACTGATAGCTCCGGCAAACAGATTTGTTATAGCAAATAAATCCGTAGTAGTTGCCGGATTGTTCATATCTACTGTTTGATACATTCCGTTCATTATATCGCCGGCATAACCTAAATCGTCATCTTTAGTTGAGGTTGGTTTATGAACGGTTCCGTTATGTTTAGGAGCGGGCATAAAAGTAGTAGCCGCTTTACCACGCGGGAAGTTTCCGTCGCTTTTCTTTAAATGTACTTTAGTAATTCTCGGATGAAGCGGAGCGGTGGTTTGCTCAACATCAATGCTGTAAACCAGGTCGGCTTCGCCTGTATTGCTTATTGTAAATTGCTGCGTATCCGATTGACCTGTTACCAAATCTGCGCTTAGAGATGTTGGAGTAACGCCAATAACCGGAGGATTAACTGCATTTCCTAATAAAGCTACCGTATATGTACCTTCGTCCGGATCGTCGCTGACTATTGTCAATGTGCCGGCGTCGCTTTGGGCTGCAGTAGGTGAGTAGTAAACTACCGCATCAATCGAAGCTCCGGGCGACAATGTTGTATTAATGTTATTAACGGTAAAGACTGTATTATCAATTGTAACGGAAGAAATTGCCAAATCATCAGTTCCCATATTGGCTATGTTAACAACTGCGCTGTCAGTCCCGTTAACAAAAATGGTTCCGTAATTAACCGTATCGGGAGTAACGGAAATATCCTGAACGCCGGTAACATTAAATGTACAAGCTACTGCAGGATTTGGATTAAGCGGGTCATTATTGTTAACTACAATATTTGCATTGTAAGTGCCGCCGAACATTCCCGCAGCATTGAATGTTACATTGTGAGTTTGACTTTCACCATTCTCAAGCGTTCCTTCTAACGGATTAACAGACAGCCAAGCCGAACCGCCGGAGATAGTTACATCGTCAATCTCTGCATACCATTGCCAAGGTGAAGAAGCGGTCGTGTAATAATGCCATCTGAGAATGATGTTTGTAGTTCCCATTGGAATTGCATCATCAAGCAAAATGGTTACGGCTTCACCTGCTCCATGCAAATCACCGTGGTCTTCGTTCCATTGCATAACATTCGACCAAGTTGTTCCACCGTCCGTACTTAAATCCAAATCCAAGTAATCGCTTGAACCGAGAGCCTGGAAGTTTGCATTATAAGAAAGATACAGATCTTGTCTTCCCATAACGTTTATTTCAGGAGTCCAAAGTTCCGTGTCAAACGGACCTGCAACGGCATCGCTGCTTACGCAAGCGGCTTCGCCTTCGCCACCAGTGTAGTTTCCTTCGCCGTATGCTGTATTTGTTTTCCAATCAATGCCGGAATTAGCATTATCAACATTTGTCCAATCTGCAGGAGGAACTCCGTTTTCAAAATGCTCTTCGAGAATTGTTTCATCTTTGGATGAAAGGGCATAGAGAGTACGGTATTTTCCGTTTCCTACAACATTTTTATCTTTTCTGGCTTTTTCAATCTGGCGAGGAGTAAGCGCTTTGGGCCAAACTTGTTCGCCGGGATATTCGATACTTACCATATATTCCAGCACACTGGTTGCCGTGCTCACGTTGCTTACGGTAAATGTAGTATCTTTTGACTGTCCGGTTAATAAGTCTGCCGATAATGTTAACGGTTGAACATCAACTACAGGAGAGTCGGAACCGAATCCAAACATGTAAACGGTAATTGTCGGTTGATCTGGATCATCGGAGTTAATAGTAAGTGTTCCGTTGTCTGTTCCCGTTGCGGAAGGAGTAAAGTAAACCATTACGTCTTTAGCTTCTCCGGCAGCAAGGTCAAAACT
>JALWEC010000529.1 GCA_027036655.1 Melioribacteraceae bacterium | reverse complement strand
TCTCTCCAAGTCGCTTCAATAATGGCTTTATTAAATTCAACAATTGGATTTTTTGACTCCAACAGATGATTCGGAATTTTTCGTATATCGGTATCAAGTCCGACGCAGATATGTTTCTTTTTCAAAAATCTATTCTTAAATTTTTCCGAAGCGTTCATTAAGTATGCTCCTTTTTATCTCTGTAAAAACTCATTACAATTGCAATCATACTGACATTAACGATTAGCGCCGTTCCGCCGTAGCTCATAAAAGGAAGCGGAATACCAATCACGGGCGCAAGTCCGATATTCATACCGATATTTATAAAAAAGTGAACCAGCAGAGTAGTGAGAAATCCGATCGTTACCAGTCCGGCAAATGAATCCTTTTGTTTGAGCGCAATTCTTAAAAGGCGGAAAAACAATGTTGAGAAAAGCAGAATCACAATAAAAGAGCCGATAAACCCGAATTCCTCTCCTATCACGGAAAAAATAAAATCCGTCCATTGTTCGGGAATAAAACGGAGTTGTGTCTGTGAACCGTGCAGAAATCCTTTCCCTAATATTCCGCCGGAACCGACCGCCGTCTGAGCCTGAATAGCATTGTAGCCGGAACCGTAAGGGTCCGAAAGAGGATTAAGAAACGTCATGATGCGCTTCTGCTGATGTGGCTTTAGTAATTTTACGCCGAGGTCAAAAAGAAAAATTGAAGCTAAGTTAATTATGAAGATGGTCAAACTCAGGAACAAATCTTTTTTAAAAAGGAAAAGCAAAACTACAAGAGCAAGAAATCCCACAAGAGCGGCAACCGTTCCGAAGAATGAGAGAAAAACTATAACTGCCGGCGAGAGAATAACGAAAAGTCCGAACAAATCAATTCCCGCCCAGAAAAGAACGGAAAGGAGAATTACAATGTAAACAATCGCCGTTCCCATATCCGGTTCGGCTAAAATTAAGAGAACGGGAAACAATCCGAAAAAAAGCGCAATCGCCAAATCGCGCAAATTATCCAACTTAACATTGCTTTGCGAAAGCCAATACGCGAGCATAAAAATTGTTCCGATTTTACCAATCTCGGAGGGCTGAAACCCTATCGGACCAAGGTTAAGCCAACTTCTTGCTCCGTAAACCGTATGCCCCGAAATAAGCACAAAGCCGAGTAATAATAAAGTAAGGAGATAAACGGGAATTGATAAAAACTTAAAATATTGGGCGCGTACGAAAAATATTATAAAAAATATCACAATCGAAATTACAGCAAAAGTAAGCTGTTTGTAATAGTTAGTTAATGCCATTTTTTCGGTCGCACTATATATTGCAATCAAACCAACTATAATCAGCGCTATCATCGAGCCGAAAAGCCAGTAGTCGAATTTATCCGAAAGTTTGTACTTAATTTTCATTTTAACTTGCGCATTTTTTTGTGAATTAAATTCCTCAGATAAGTTCTGATAATTTTGTGCGCAACCGGAGCGGCATGTGTAGAGCCGTAACCGGCATTTTCGATTACGACAGCCACTGCTATTTTAGGATTATCCGCGGGAGCGTATGCGATAAAAATAGCATGATTTTCTCCGTGCGGATTCTGAGCCGTACCGGTTTTTCCCGCAATCGGGATATAAGCGTCTTTAATGTTTGTCGCTGTGCCTTCTCCGTTTACGACTTCAAACATTCCTTTTTTTACTACCGCCAAATCGTTTTTATTCAAATTAATTTTTACGCTGTCAAAAGAAAAAGGATGAAACGCATTGGTTTTATTATCAATAAATCCTTTGGCAAGATGTGGAACAACCGTTTTGCCTCCGCCCGCTATGAGAGCGGTATATTTTGCAAGCTGCAGCGGAGTTACGGAAACTTCACCCTGACCAATACTTAAACTTAACAGCAAACCTTTGTTCCATCTGTGCCGTCCGAAACGTTTGTTGTAATACGCGGAATCCGGCAGTAATCCTTTTTTTTCTTCGTAAATATCGATGTGCGTTTTCCTCCCGAAGCCGAATCTTCTCGTAAAATCAAGCCAGGGAGCAAAGCCCATTTTGAGAAAAAGCAAATAGTAATATGTGTTGCACGATTCCTCAATCGATTTTACCATATTAACCTTGCCGTGAATGTGATCGCAGCCGAAAAATCTGTCGCCGTACTGCAATCCTCCTTTGCAGATTATTGTTGTTCGGGGCGTTACACTTCCGGATGCTAAGCCTGCAAGAGCTTCAAGGGGTTTAATCGTGCTGCCCGGCGGGTATGCCGACATAGTGGCGCGATTAAAAAGGGGTTTATCCTTATTGAAAACTATCGCTCGCCATTCCGACGGACTGGCAACGGAAAGTTCGGAAAGACTGAAGGTAGGAGCGCTTGCCATTGCGATAATCTCTCCTGTTTTAGGAACAATCGCCACAATCGCTCCTTTTTTTCCCTTGAGCGCATTTTCCGCGGCTATCTGAGTTTTCTTATCTATTGATAAAACAATATCGTCTCCTTTCGCGGGCGGAAGATCCATAGCGCCGTTACGGAAATCCCGAATATATTGCTGTCTGGAATTTACGACTACCAGTTTCTTCCCCTTCTTCCCTCTCAGATACTTTTCATAATATTTTTCAATTCCGCTGGCGCCGATTTCATCTCCGCCGACATATTCACCCATAGAGTTTTTTAATTCGTCCGCCGTAATCTCCTGAAGATAGCCGAATATGTGCGCACCGTTTACACCGTAAGCGTAATCCCGCTTCGGCACAAATTCCACTTTCACTCCGGTTAACTCGTCGCCGTATTCATTAACTCCGCTTACAACATCGAAAGGAATATCTCTGCGAACAACAATAGGCTTAAACTTGGAATACTTCCTTTTCGCTCGGATTATTTCAAGTTTTGTCTCTTTTGAAAATCCCAGCAGTTTCCCGAAACGGGTAAAAGAAGACGTATCAAAGTAAGCCGGAATAACCACTAAATTGTACGACGGCTTATTCCCTACAAGCAAATTAAAATTTCTATCAAAAATCACTCCGCGCGGAGCTGCAACCGGAATAGCTTTAACGCTGTTTTCGTTTGCTTTAATCTTAAATTTTCCGCTATTTAAAATCTGGATTCTAATTAACTGCAGAGTAAGAGCCGTAACAATTATCAGAATTGTAGAAAAATAGATGGAATACCGGAGAGCTTTTCCTTCCTCATTACTCATTTAGCAACTTCTCCGAGCCGAATAAAAGAAACGGAATTGCAAATACCGCCGTATATATTCCGGATAAAAGTCCGTAGAAAAATAATCCGTAAAAAATATTAATCGCCACATTTCCTGCAAGATAGACATAGAAAAACGAATAAATTCCGCCGCTTAATATCGCGACAAATAATAATTTCAATCCGAATTTTTCTTCATCGAAATATCCTCTGGGGAAAAAAGTGATTAGATAAGCTGTTACAGTCATTGAAAACGCTGATGCTCCGATTACTCCCCCCGCTGCAAAATCATAAAGCAAACCGATAAAAAAACCGAGCAATATTGTTTTGACCTTGGTTAATCTTAACGAGTAGTATAGGAGAAACAGAACCAAAAAATTCGGGGCAATATAATCCACCGAAATCAAAGGAATAATTGTCATCTGAAAAACAAATAAAACAATAAAAGCTATTACGCCGGAAATAATCTCCTTAATTTTCAAGCTCTTCTCCCCGCGATAGTTTATTTAACTTATCCGAACTGTTTTTGACGACAAAACAAAATTTAACCTTGCGGAAATCCACAAAAGGTTTTACGATGATGTCGGAAAGCAAACCCGAAACCGAGAGATTTTTTCTCGTAACAATTCCAACGGGAATATTATAAACAAATCTGAAGCTTACCGGAGACGTTACCACGCGGTCGCCAATTAAAATATCGTAATTTGAAGGGATGTTTTCGATATGGAGGTTTAGTCCGTCCCAGGCGAGAATGCCGTTCAAGCCGGTTCTTTCGATTTCAACGGCAACCTTGCTTCTCCCGTTCAAAAGAGTTCTTACTTTTGAATAATCTTTGCCGCACGATGCGACAATTCCGAGAAGTCCTTTATCGGTAATTACATTCATTCCGGGCTTCACCGAATCCGAGAGTCCTCTGTTAATGACGACAAACGACTTGTTCGGAGAAACATCTTTTGCAATAATTTCTGCGGATAAAAGATTCAGGGCGCTTCCCTTTTTAAAAGCAAGCAGTTGTTTCAGTTGTTCATTTTCCAACCCGTATTTTCGAAGCAGCGAATTCCGAAGCATCAGTTCCGCATCTCTTGCCCTTAGTTGTTCAACGGATTCTTCCGGAATTGCGGGCGCTAGGAGGGAAGAAAACGCGGAATTTAAGGCGGCAAAAACGCCGAAGAAAAATGTTTTGGGATGATCTGATTTTGGCGATGAACTTACTGAAATCAAGAAAAAACTAACGATTATTAGCGCGGCAAATAAAATATGATGCGCCGACTCAAAAAAAAATCTTTTGAAATTCATTAGTAACTTCTTTTGCGAATAAACACTCTTGAATACTCGTTAATATTTTCGACAGCTTTCCCTACGCCGCGTACAACCGCGGTCAGCGGATCTTCCGCAACGTGAACGGGAAGTTCGGTTTCCATCTTAAGTCTCTTGTCCAAACCTTTCAGCAAAGCCCCGCCTCCGGTCAGCATTATTCCTCTGTCAAGCAAATCTGCGGATAATTCAGGCGGAGTTCTTTCAAGCGTCTGCTTAACGGCTTCCACAATCTGAGTAACGTTTTCCGTAAGCGCTTCGCGAATTTCAACCGAACTCACTTCGGTAGTTTTCGGAATTCCTCCTACCAAGTCGCGCCCTTTAACCTGAATCGTAATTTCCTCCTTTAAGGGAACTGCCGAGCCGACTTCGCACTTTATCGCCTCCGCTGTTCTTTCGCCTATCAGCAGATTATGATTCTTCTTGAAAAATTGCATAATTGCGTTATTCATTTCGTCGCCGGCAATTCTTACGGATTCCACCTGCACAATTCCCGCAAGCGAAATGACGGCAATCTCCGTAGTGCCGCCGCCTATATCGACAACCATATTTCCCACGGACGCGCCTACATCAAGCCCTATTCCGATTGCTGCCGCCATCGGCTCAAAAATAAGATGAACTTCTTTTGCTCCGGCATGCTCCGCGCTGTCGCGTACCGCGCGTTTTTCAACTTCCGTAACTCCGCTCGGTACGGCAATTACAATTCGGCGAGTAGATAACGTATTTGAACTAATCTTTTTGATAAAAGCGCGAATCATTCCTTCGGCAATCTCGAAATCGGCAATTACTCCGTCCCGCATCGGGCGCGATACTCTGATATCCCCATGCTCGCGTCCGAGAATTTCTTTTGCTTCATTTCCGATTTTTGTAATTTTCTTTGTAACTCTGTCAAAAGCGACAATGGAAGGTTCATTCAGTACGATTCCTTTTCCTTTTATATAGATTAAGGTATTTGCGGTACCCAAATCCATTGCAATATCATTCGTCAAAAAATTAAAAAATTTCACAAATTCCTCAATGTTTAAAATTTCTGATTCCGGTAAAATAGAGCGCAACGCCGCGCTCGTTAGCGGCGTTAATTACTTCTTCGTCCCGTTTAGAACCGCCCGGTTCCACAATAAATTTAACTCCGGCATCGGCAAGAACTTCCAGTCCGTCGGGAAACGGGAAAAACGCATCGGAGGAAGCGACGGAATCCGACAAATCATGCCCGTGCTCCTTTGCCTTGGAAACGGCAATTTTTGCCGAGTCCACACGGGACATCTGTCCTGCTCCGATACCGAGTATTTTCATATTCTTGGTAATTGCTATTGCATTGGATTTAACATGCTTCCCGATTATCCATGCAAATTTTAAATCGTTAATATAACTCTTTTTCGGCAAATTATTGCTTACCTGACGAAATTCTATCTGATTTGCATCGCTATCGTCGAAATCTTGAACTAAAATTCCGCCCGGAATGCTTTTAAATGTTTTTTCAACCGGAGGTAAACCGAGCAGTTTAAGCAATCTTCTGTTTTTCTTCTTTTTCAAAATCCGGAACGCCGATTCCGTAAAATCTTTCGCGACAATAATTTCAAGAAAAATCTCATTTAATTTTTCGGCTGTCTCCGCGTTAACGGTTCCGTTTACCGAAACAATTCCTCCGAATGACGAAACCGGATCGCCCGATAGCGCCGCGAGATAAGATTCAAAAACCGTATTCCTCAACGCCGCCCCCGCGGGATTTGTATGTTTAATAATTGCAACTGCATTTTCCCCCAACTCTTCCGACAAATTTACCGCGGCAATCAAATCAATT
>JALWEC010000528.1 GCA_027036655.1 Melioribacteraceae bacterium | reverse complement strand
GAGTATTGAAAATAAAGGGGAGAGTAATTCACGTTGTCGAAAATAACGACGGTTTTAAATTCCAAAAGGGAATGACAATTCTTGCGGAAGTTGACGAAGAAGCCCGCTGGGATGTGATGCGCAACCACTCGGCTACGCACTTTCTGCACGCTACCTTGCGCAAAGTTTTGGGAACACATGTTAAGCAAGCCGGTTCCCATGTTAACGGAGAACGATTGAGATTTGACTTTACTCACTTTTCCAAACTTACGGAAGATGAAATTAAGGAAATTGAAAAAAGAATAAATGCAGCTATCAGAAAAAACATCGAGCTTATTCATCACCGGGATATTCCTTTTGAAGATGCGAAAAAAATGGGCGCGCTTATGTTTTTCGGCGATAAATACGGAGATAAAGTTAACGTTGTTCAGTTCGGCGATTACTCGATAGAGTTTTGCGGCGGAACGCACGTTCAAAACTCATCGCAGATTGAGTGTTTTAAAATCAAGCAGGAAACATCCGTTGCGAGCGGAGTAAGGAGAATAGAAGCGGTTACCGGCAAAGGTGCGGAAATCTACTTGCGCAATAAAGAAGAAGAATTAAGGCAAGCCGAAGCTCAAATTGCAAAATTAAATGATGAAAAAAGGAAGCTTGAAAAAACAATAGCCGCTATGGAAATCAAAAGTAAACTTGGTGGTTTGGAGAGCATCCTGAACTCTCCGGTGAAAATTAAAGATATTCCGGTTTTTAAGGGTGAAGTTGCCGCGGCGTCGATGGACGAGCTGAAAACAATGGCGGACGAACTCCGAGTTAAAATGAAATCGGGAGTAGGCGTATTGATTTCCCCAATCGGCGAAAAGGTTGGAATTGTTGCCGTGGTATCGGATGATTTGATTAAAGAGAAAAAACTGCTTGCCGGAAAAATCGTTGGACAAATTGCAAAGGTTGTCGGCGGAGGCGGAGGCGGGCGTCCTCATCTAGCTACGGCGGGAGGAAAGGATGTAAGTAAAATTCCCGACGCGCTTGCCTCGGTGGAATCTGTAGTTGAGTCGCTGAGTTAAATTTCGGTAAAAACCTTTTCATCCAACTTGCCCAACAATTAAGTTATTACGCGCGTAATAGGTTATCGGGAAAAAGGAAAAGTGAAAACAGTCTAAAAAACGCAAAAATTATTACGGTCTCAAGTGTGGTAATTTTCGCTTATGGTTTTACTATATTTATTTAATGTTTATTAGAAAATTTAAAAAACAGTTCGGCAAAACAAGCAAGGTGTTTCATCAATACAATTAAAATTTATGATATTTTAATAACCAAATCTCTTTATTACCGACACGCTGAAAAGAAAGCGCTTGGCTACTATGAAGAATACCGTATTAATGCCTTATCGGTAAAATTCGTGTTATTTGTGGCAAAATATTTTTTCAAATACTCTAAAATCCCTTGTTGATAAGGGTTTCAGAGATTATTTTTTTGTCCAACTTTTTCTAATTTTATTTCCGGCTTGTCCGGGTTCAGTATGGGGAAACTAACGACCCAACGCATTCTGTCCTGCCAATCGGTCTTTCTTTTTTTGAATCAATCTTCATTAATAATTACGAATTTGTTATCTTTAAAGTCTTGTTATTTATGCAAGTAAATCCGGAAAAAGCGGAACGTTAATGGTCTTGAACTATGATTAAAACTGATTTAATGAGAACTATGATTTTTGATTATGAGTACTATCGTTGATAACAAATACAAGTATTCCGAATTAACCGGTAAAATAATCGGTTGTGCTTTGGAGGTACATAAATCATTGGGGAATGGTTTTCAAGAAGTGATTTACCAAAGAGCGCTGGTTATTGAAATGGCTCTTCAGGGGATTGCGTTTTCAAGAGAATTTGAAATGCAAATATTTTATAAAGGTTATGATATAGGAACAAGAAGAGTTGATTTTTTTGTGGAAGATAAAATTATGGTTGAAATTAAAGCTGTTGGTAATCTCGAAGATGTTCATCTGGCGCAAGCAATAAACTATTTGGAAGCATATGGTTTGGAGATTGGTTTGTTAATAAACTTTGGTTCTCAATC
>JALWEC010000527.1 GCA_027036655.1 Melioribacteraceae bacterium | reverse complement strand
TGTGTTGATATAGTCAGCGTCATTGCGAACTGTGGAGGACGAAGAAATCTCTACGCCGTCTCGTCCGCCTCGGGCGGATTACGAGGAGCGGAGCAACGAAGTAATCTCACTAAAAAACGCGCAGGTGTTGAATGTTCAACAACGGTTTAATTGCTAAGGTTGAATACCGGTGAGATTGCCGCGTCAATTCGCTTTCACGAATTGTCTCGCAATGACAGTTTGTTTATAAATTTAGCCGTCATTACGAGGAGCGGAGCAACGAAGTAATCTCACTAAAAAACGCGCAGGTGTTGAATGTTCAATAACGGTTTAACTGTTAAGGATGAATACCGGTGAGATTGCCGCGTCAATTCGCTTTCACGAATTGTCTCGCAATGACAATTTTTTTTCTAAGACAATCAGCGTCTATCAGCTGATGCAGATTGTTTGCAAGGAAGGTACTGTTAATATCTATTTGATTTTTTCAAACTGTGATTCTTATGTTTATTTCCGGTAAATCTAAAAATCTTTTTCCGTATCATTGTCATTAAAACCAAAATGAGTATCTTTTGGAATTAAATATTGTTCTATTCTAAACGGAGTGTTATGAAACTTTTTACAACCTTTTCTTTTTTGCTATTAATGTTATATTTCATTTCATGCGATACTCAGCCTCCGGATATTTTACAACCTGTGCAGAAAGAAGGTAGCGTAATTATCACCTCCGATATTTCCGGTGCGAAAGTTTATCTGAACAGCGTATATAAAGGCGTTGCCGATTTAACGCTGAGTTTGCAGCCGGGAGAATATTCGATTTACCTTGTGAAAGATACTCTTCGCTCCGATACTCAAACCGTCAATGTCGAATCCGGAAAAACATACCGATTATATTTCGTGCTTGGGAAAAGGAGCTCCGTACTTCTTGAGGATTTTGCAAATGTCAGTTGCGACCCGTGCGTTGAGTCGTCTCTGATTCTTAATAAATTACTTTCATCCCGATATGCAAACGATAAATTAATTGTCATTCGGTATGCAACAAATTTTCCTTCTCCCAACGATCCCTTTTATTTAGCGAACAGCGGCATGAATGATAACAGAATCGGAATGTACAATGTTTTGTTTGCTCCGACAACTATTGTGGACGGTGTGGAAAAACCAATTGCCACCGATTCGGTCTCGATAATTGAAGCGGTTGATTCACGCCTTTCCTTACATTCATCATTTTTAATCAATAATTTGAGTTTGAATATTACAAGCGATTCCATTTCAGTTTCGGGTAATCTGATTCTGCCCTCAAGCGGATATGAGAACGACAAACTGTTTATCGCTCTGATTAGAAAAGAGGTAGTTTATCAAACGCCTCCGGGCTCTAACGGTGAAACGGTTTTTCGCGATGTGGCTTTTGCTTTTATCCCGAATAATGACGGCGTTCCTCTTACAGACTTAACCGTCAATAATAACAGCGCAGCTTTTGAATATAAAATTGTGAATACATTTACCGAACCGGCTGATAATATTGCCGCGGTATTTTTCATTCAGAATATAATCAGTAGAGAAGTTTATTTTGTAACTAAAAAGGAATAAGGAACGCTATGAAAAAATTATTTTTCTTTTTGTTTATTATTGGTTTAACCTTAAATGTAAACGGTCAGTTCCGCAGAATTGCTTTGCTAGAAGAAGCTACCAATGCAAGCTGCGGACCTTGCGCGGCAAACAATCCCCATCTTCAGCAGTTTTTCGAACATAATTTCGGCGGAGTAATTTCAGTGAGATATCATTCGTGGTGGCCCGGAACGGATCCGATGTATTCCGACAACACCGCCGACAACAGAGCCAGAATAAATTATTACGGAATCAACGGAGTTCCTACCTACACAATGGACGGAGTTGTAAAAGGAATGCCGAGCAATCCGGTTCAAATGGCTGACGCAATGTGGGACGATATCTCATCCACATCGCCGTTTTGGATAAAAGTTTCGGCAAATCCCGAAGGAACAAGTTACAATGTGAATGTAACCGTGATAGTAGGCGATAACGTTACCGCAACAAATCTTTATTTAAGAACAGCTG
>JALWEC010000526.1 GCA_027036655.1 Melioribacteraceae bacterium | reverse complement strand
CAATTATAAAAGGTCCAACGGAACAGGTTGCTTTTACATCGGAACCAACAGGGGCAAAAGTCATTATCGAGGATAGTTTAAGAGGTGAAACTCCGCTTGAGTTAAATTTAAGGTCTGCTGATGATTTTTCAATAAAACTGGAACTTGATACGAATAAAAGTTATCAAATTTCATTAGAAAGTTCTTTTGCCGCTAAATACCTTATTGGAGATATTGTCGTGGCCCATATTCTTTTGTAATTGATTGGCTTTCCAAAAGTTGGTGGGAATTAGATAAAAAAAATATTCATGTGGTTTTTACCGATACTACAGCTTACCAAAAAGATACGGTTATTATTTTTAATAAGAACTTAAATAACTTTAGAAAAAGGTTTGTTATAGACGGTTTTTACGGCTTTCCAATAGCTATAGGCGGAACCGAGTTAGATATTTACGGGACCTATATGTTTTCTGAAAATTGGGGTGTTTCTGCAGGATATTCTAAGCGATACGACTCAGAAATACCAATTCTTAGAGGAAAAATTAAATGGATAGGATCAATCTATTTACAAGCTTATCTTCAAAGAGAATTGTTTCGCAATATTTATTTTTACGGAGGATTAGGTATTTCGTACGCTACTATTACTTCTAAATTTGCAGATCATTTTTTATTCTTTTTGCCGTCAACCGACAAAACCTCAACTTACAATGCATTTATTCCTAACTTCAAAATAGGATTTAAATATAAATTGTTTAAAAATATATTAATTGCCCTTGGAATTTCAAGCGAAATTGGTCTCGGCATAAGTTACGTTCTTTAATTTATTTTTAGAATTTGTAGTCGAAATTAATTAAGCAACAAAATTCGTTATTCTTTTTCTTTTGGCTTGCCAAGGTTAGGCGCTTATTAGTAAAATTCGTGTTCTTTGTGGCAGAATATTTTTCCAAATACTCTAAAGTCCCTTGTTGATAAGGGTTTCAGAGATTATTTTTTTCGTCCGACTTTTTCTAATTTTGTTTCCAGCTTGTCCGGGTTAGGTTATGCAAAGGAAATCCAAAAAGAACCGTGAGGAGAAATTCCCTCACGGTTCCAAACGAGTTTGTATAAACCGATAATTATTTAGCCGCTTTTTTCTCTTTCCTTTCTTCAAAGATAAAATAGAAAGCAGGCACAACAAATAGAGTTAAGAGCGTTGAAACCAGCAAGCCCCCGATACTTACCACGCCGAGAGGCTGTCTCATTTCAACTCCCGCCGAACCAACTCCGATTGCGAGAGGCAGCATACCGAGAATGATTGCAATTGTTGACATGATAATCGGTTTTAGTTTTATCGGGCAGGCTTCAATCAGCGCATCTTTTACGCCGTAATTTTTTTCACGCACAAGCTGGTTTGTGTAGTCCAGCATCAGAATTGCGTTGTTCACCACAATTCCGATTAACATGATGATTGCAAGAAGCGAAGTGATTGCAAATGAAATATGCGTGTAATAAAGGGAAGCAAGAACGCCGATGATGGCTAGCGGCACCGTTAGAAGAATAAATATAGGCTGGATAAAGCTTTCCAATATTGCCGCAAGAAGCATGTAGGTTAATATCATCGCAAGTATGAAAGCCGAAACCATATCGCTTGCCATATCTTTCATCATCTTTGCCGAGCCGCCCCAAATAATGCTGTAGCCGGTCGGGAAATCGATTGTTTTCATTCTCTTTTCGATTTCGCTCGTTACGTTCCCCAAAGGAACGCCCGGAGCGGGGGAGCCGGTAAACATAATCGCGGGGAATTTGTCGCGGTGAAGAATTTTAGAGAAACTCTTCGTAAATGAAATATCAGCCAACTGAGAAATCCGGTACATTGTTCCTCTGCGGGAGGGTATTACAATTTGCCCGATCTTGTCGGGGGAATTGTAAGATGAGTTTTCCATTGTCAGGGCAACGTCGTACTCTTCACCGTTTTCAAAATACTTAGTCGCCGTTATTCCTTCGATGGCGGCGCGCATTGTCAGCGCAATTTCCTGCACGCTTATGCCCGTTTCGGCAAGCATTTTTCTGTTCGGAACAATTGTGATTTCCGGTTT
>JALWEC010000525.1 GCA_027036655.1 Melioribacteraceae bacterium | reverse complement strand
GCTGTTTCTCGAAGTTATTTAATTTCTGACGGCGGGAGTTAACTTCATTGTCAAATTCCTGTTTCTTTTTCAGCCATTCGTCTTTAACTTCAAGCAGTTTTTCCTTTTTCAGATTTCTCGCTTCGGTTTCGGCATCCTTAAGTATCCGTTCGCTTTCTTCCTTAGCGCGCTGAATTCCGCCCGCGCCGATTTTCGAGTTCATTACCCAGCCGAGCGCAAAGGCGATTCCCGCAATCACAACTGAAACTATCAAGTATATCAAATCCATAACTTCCTCCGTAAATATCAAAACGCGCTGTTAGTATCGTATGAAGAACCTCTTCATGGTAATGTGGGTAAATGCCCGAAGTTTTTTACTTCCACTGTCGCCTTAACGGCGATTCCGGTAAAACCGGAACGAGGCCTGTAATACGCTCCGTAAGTCAAAAACCCATGTTATGTTTGTTCGTTCTTCATTTTGTGAACTAACAGCGCGGAAAATTTAAGTAGATGTATTAGAGGAAATGCCTTGTTCGGATAAAAGGAGCTTAACTTTCTTTACTTTATCGGTCGCTTGTATCGTAAATTCCCGGTATTTGTTCCTTTCAAAAAATAAATCATAAGCAATATTCAAGGCAGCCAAAACCGCAATTGTCTCATTGGACTGCTCGGGTAATTCGTTCTTAGTATCAGTCATCATTTCGTTAACATATTCAGCCAATTCGGAAGCCACATCTTCATTATCTACCAATAATGAATAATCTTTACCAAAAATATTTATCTTAAGCTTCTTCTTTTCCGACATTTCGTCTAATCCATCAAGATTTCAAATGAAAATCAATCTTTGAAATTAACTCATCAATTTGATTTTTCAAGTTCTCTTTATCTTCCGCTTTAATTTTTGTTGACGCGCCGTTAATTCTTTTTCCTTCAAACTGCGAAAGTGTTTCACGCAAAACTTCGTTTTCTTTCCGCAGTTTTAAATTCTCTTCCTTAAGTTTCTCCAACTCATCTTTGTAATCAATATTTTTCTGCAAAAGAACATATACACTTTTTTCTAAGGAGGAAAACTCCTCAATAAATAATTTATATGTCTTATCTGCAGAATCCAATTAACTACCTCTTAATTCAGCGCTAAATTGTTTTTTAATTTTTTCTATAACTTTCCAAAAAACGGCATCGACCTCTTCTTCGGTCAATGTTTTTCCTTCGTCGTAGTATTCGAGTTTAAACGCTACGCTTTTTTTGTTTTCGCCGAGCGACTTATTTTCAAAAATATCAAATATCTTGACGTTTTTCAACAGCTTACCGCTTCCCTTTCGTATCGCTTCGGCAATCTCCCTGCTGTCAACGTCTTTATCGACAACAAAAGCCATATCGCGAAAAACTTTCGGATACTTCAGCAAAGGTTTGAAAGAACGTTTTTTACTTTCAAATAAATTGGATAAGTTCGTTTCAAATGTAAAAACTTCCTGCTTAATATCAAATTCTTTTAGAATTTTATCTTTCAGCTTCCCGCCTTGTCCGATAACGTTATTATTCACTTTAAGAACAAAGCCGTAATCATAGAAGCCGAATTCCGATTTCTTATATTCATATCTTATGTTCGCGCCTGAAAACATTTTTTCGGCAAAAAGTTCCAAGTCTCCTTTTAAATCGAAAATATCGAATTTCACGGGATTTGTGAACCATTCCTTTTCAGTCTTAAGACCCGTAACCGAAAAAAGGAGCGACTCAATCTCTTCAAAGTCTTCAAAAGATTTTATCTCTTGATTTTTCAAGTTAAAAATATGTCCGATTTCAAAAAGCTGTAAATTTTCTTCTTTAACTTTTATATTTCGTGAAATTGTTTGCAGCATTCCCGGCAAAAGCGAGGGACGAGGATGCGTCATTTCGCTGCTTTGCGGATTCATCAGTTTAATCGGTTTACCGAACATCTCGGCTAATTTTTCGTTCAGCAATGAGTTTGTAATAATCTCGTTGTATCCGAGCGCCGTAAAAATTTCCCGCGCTTTCTCTTTTCCCTTTGTCTGATCAACTTTTCGCTGCAGAGTAACGTTCACTTTACCGACTTCGG
>JALWEC010000524.1 GCA_027036655.1 Melioribacteraceae bacterium | reverse complement strand
AATCAGCGTATTCAGAAGGAGACGATGAACCTTTATTCCAAGTACGGAGTAAATCCCGCCGGAGGCTGTTTACCGACATTGCTGCAGATGCCTATTTTGTTTGCCCTTTTCGCTTTTTTCCGAATGGCGGTGGAACTGAGGCAACAGCCCTTTATTCTTTGGATTACCAATCTTTCGGCGCCCGACGTTCTTTATCATCTGCCGTTCAGAATTCCGTTCTTCGGTATTGACCAGATAAGCGGTCTTGCGGTTCTGCTTGGAATCACAATGTTTTTCCAACAGAAAATGACGATGAAAGATCCGTCGCAGAAGGCGATGGTTTACACAATGCCAATCCTTTTTATGCTGATGTTTATGGCGTTTTCAGCGGGATTAAATCTTTACTACTTCATGTTCAATCTGCTCTCGATCGGTCAGCAGTATTACATCAATCATACAGGCGAACAAAAGTTGCAGCCTGTTAAGAATCCTAAAAAGAAAGCGGGATTTATGCAGAGAATGATGGAGGCTGCCGAACAGCAGCAGAAACAAGGAAACTCCGGTTCTCGCAAAAGAAAAAAATAAATCGGGCTATGAAGATGTTTAAAAACATCTCGTTAATTATTATTTTTCTCCTATCGCTTGTCCGGAGCGTCAGCGCCGGACAAACCGATACGCTTTCACTTAATTTAACCAAAGAGAAATTACCGTTCGGTTTAACCCGTGAAGTCCCCGAAGAATTTACGCGGATTGCCCTTGCGTTAAGCGGCGGCGGCGCGCGTGGTTTTGCCGAAATCGGCGTGTTAAAACTTCTTGAGAAAAACGGAATTCCTTTTTCGAAAATTTACGGTACAAGCATCGGCGCGATAATCGGCGCGATGTTTGCAAGCGGTTACTCTTTGGACGAAATTGAAAGTATCTTAATTTCGACTAATTGGGACTCGTTTTTTAATCTCGAAATTACAAAACGAAATCAGCTTTTCCTTCAGCAGAAAAGAATTTTGGATAACGCATTCCTTTCGTTAAGAATGGATAAGATGAAGCCTGTAATTCCCCAGTCGATTAACTCAGGTTTGCAGTCGTATAATTTTTTCTCCGACATTGTTTGCAGCGCGCCGGTAAAGGTGGAAAGAGATTTTAGCAATCTAATCTATCCCTTTCGGGCAATTGCCGGCAACCTCCTTACGGGAAATCCGGTAGTACTGAAATCCGGTAATTTAAGCACGGCGCTGCGGGCGAGTTCTTCCGTAACTTTTTTAATGCCTCCGGTCAAGATTGATTCGATGCTGCTTGTTGACGGCGGCATTGTCGCGAACATTCCCGTTAACATTGCCAAAGCCGACGGAAATGATTTTGTAATCGCGGTGAACGTTACGAGTCCGCTCAGAAACGCAGGCGAGCTTAATTATCCGTGGGAAATCGCCGATCAGCTCGTCAGTCTGCCTATGAAAAAGATAAACGAAGATAATTTAAAAAATGCTGATTTTGTATTTACTCCCGATCTGGAAGGCGTTCACAGCAATGTTTTTGACAGCTTAAAAAAAGTAGTTGAATGCGGTTTGAAAGAAAAAGTAAAGATAGACAAGTTAGAAAAAAGTTTAATTGAATATATAGAGAAAGTAAATCCCGCATTAAATAAAAAATATTACTCTATTGTCCCTAGCGATTCTTCTTCTTTTATTGAACGGGACTTCATTAAAAGTTTATCCGAACCGGACAGCGTTTCAGCGGCGGAATTATATTACGCGCTTTATAAGTTAAAAAGAAAATTAGGATTATTAAATCCGCGCCTTCTTCTTTCCCCCGTGAAAACCGGAACGGCGGTGAAAATAATTTCGGAAAAAGGGCAGAGTATCGATTCCGTTACGGTTAAAGGCATCTCCGGTAAAGATTCTTCTTTCGTTTATTCCTACTTGAATAAGTTGATAGGGAAAAAATGGGATGACGAAAAAGTTTTTGAGTCCGCCTTGGGCATTCTCCGTCATTTCCGCGAAAAGGGAGAGATTTCATTAAAGTTACAGAAGGTAACTTTTAATAAGGAAGATAGAACCGTTGAATTTGTTTTCAAGGATTATCTATATGACGGCTTAATAGTAAAAGGACTGAAAAAAACGAAAAAATTTGTCGTCGAAAGGGAAATGGAATGCAGAAAAGGGAAGCCGATACTGAAGACTGATTTTGTCGAATCCCTTGAAAATATTAGGGCTACAGATTTATTCAGCGCCATTGAAGTAATGCCGGAACACTCCGCGTCAAAAGTAAAATTAAAAATCAGTCTGCGGGAAAAGCCGAGCAAATTGATCCGTTTGGGATTAAAAATCGACAATGAATATTTATCGCGTCCCTTTATCGATATTCGCAATGAAAATCTTTTCGGAGACGGAAGTCAGCTTGGCTTTACTTTTTTCGGCGGACTCAAATCACAACTTATATCGCTGGAACATATAGCTCCGAGGATATTTAAATCGTTTTTTACTTATCGGTTAAAGTTCTTTTATAACGGGAAGCAGATATTTACATACAAAAGAAAAAAGACAAATAACGACCACATCATTGCGAATGTTATTGACGGAACTTATGAAGCAAGTTACCTTGGGGGCGAGCTGAGTTTCGGAAGACAGATTGAAAAGCTTGGCGTTCTTTTTGTCGGCTGGAAATTTATGAGGGATAAGATTTACGGGATAAATAATTATTCGGGAGATGCTTACTCGAAGTTAATTAGCGCGCTTACGGCAAATCTTACTATCGATTCGAGGAATATTGTTCCCTTTACTACTTCCGGAGTTTACTTGAATTTATTTTATGAGACTGCCAATAATCAGTTTGCATCGGAAATTCCTTATACAAAGTTTGGCGGGGATTATAAAGGGTACTTCTCACTCAGCAAAGTATCAACTGTTGTTTCTTCAGTAAAATTAGGGTTTGGGGATCAAACGCTTCCTCTTTCCGAACAGTTCTTTTTGGGCGGCGAGGATTTGTTTTACGGCATGCGTGAAAACGAAGCGCACGGACGGCAGATATTTGTTACATCGCTAAAATACAGATATAAGCTGCCTTTTAAAATCTTTTTCGATTCGTTTGTTTCATTCAGGTATGATTTGGGAAACATCTGGGAAAATTATTATAAAATAAAATTCAAAGATTTGAAGCATGGAATCGGATTGGCGTTATCTCTGAAAACTCCGATTGGTCCGGCTAAAGTTTCCGTAGGCAAAAGTTTTACATTTAAGAACACGTTTGATAAGAATATCATCGCGCGAGGTCCTTTCCAGTTTTATTTTTCGATAGGTTATTATTTTTAGAAGTTTCCGGCAGGTCGTTTACGTTCTCTTTCCGGAAAACGGAAGCGCGCGTTACTTGATTAATCCCGAATAATCTTCTTTAAAAAATTTCATCATATTTGCTCCGTTAAAAAACGGAATGTCGTCGGGGAATCTGACCGTTTTATTTTTGTCCCATTCGCGTTGTGTCCGAACTTTGTATTGATGAAGATTAAGAACTGCAAAGCGGCGGTCGATAAGTTTATTTTCGGAATCGAATACAAAAAAGGCAATCATTAACGGAAGGTTTAATTCGGCGCTCCATTTTTCATAGGAGCGGACGGCGCGTTCGTTAACAATCCATTTCGATTTATGTTTTCCTTTCCAATCAAGAAGAAGTTTCTTTCCGTTATAGCTAATCAAAGCGTCAGGCTTATCTTCTCCCTTCTCCCAAACCTTTTCGTAGCGTCTGTCTTCTCCGAATGCTTGAAAATCAAACCCGAACTGCACAAGCAAATTTTTCCCGTGGAATTCCGCCATGTCGTGCAGCTTGTAATTGCTACGGAATTTCTGCGTTGTTTTTTTAGGTTGAAAGTCGAGATTTTTCATTAATCTTTTCCCGCGCCGCTTCCCATTAAAGCACTGATAAACTGCAGGTTGGGGGAATCCGAAAGAGAGAAAATAATTTGGAAAATCGACATAATGGGAACGGCAAGGAGCATACCGATAATTCCCCAAATGTAGCCCCATATAAATAACGAAAGAAGAATTACAAGGGGATTCATGTTTAACCTGTCGCCGAGGAAAATCGGTTCAATTACGTTCCCGACTAATGTTTGAACGCCTACAAGTGCTGCAAGAAGAAAGAAAGTGTAGCCGAACGACTCATACTGAATAATTGAAATAATTGTCGGGAAAAAGACGGCAATCGCCGGACCGATAGTCGGAATAAAGTAAAGAAGCATTGTTAAAATAATCCAGACAACAATAAAATGAATGTCAAAGAGCCAAAGAACTACTCCGGTTGCCAATCCGACAAGCAGACTGAGGAGGAACTTGGTTGAAAAATAATGCTGAATTTTACGCGTAATCTTTTTGTAAGTAATATCCCATGATTCGATTAAACTCGAGTGGTTATTTCCGGCTTTTATATTCATTTGCTCAATTCTTTTCCGAAAAGCTTCCTGCATGTTTTCATGCCCGAGAACAATAAAAATGTAAAAAAGAATAATCAAAATTGTTGTTGTGGCAACGTTAAAAGTTGAGGAAAGAACGCCGGAAGCGAAAGTATCGAGATTAAGTTGTTTGACCAATGAAATCAGATTGAACTGCGAAATATCTAAATTTTTAATTCCGGCGTATGCCAAAAAGTTTTTTAATATTGTGTCGAACTTATGTTCATAAAGAGGCATTGTTGCGGAAAACTGATTAAATGAACCGATAATAAATTGCGAGATGCCGTAAATCAAAAGGGAAATGATTATCAAGTCGATTAATAATGCAATCCCAATCGGAACTTTTTTATTTTTTAATTTCTGGTGCAACGAATCAAACAGAAAAAGAAGAAAAATTGAGAAGACGAATGGAATGAGAAATTCTTTAAGCTCGATTAAAATTACCGCAATAAAAACAACTCCAATAACGCTGATGAAAAATCTGCTTACGGGATCGAAATCGGTTTTTGCTTCCATTGTTCCTCGCTTAAAACTATATTAAAGAATTCATAAATCAAATATTGGTAAAACTAAATGAAAAAAGCAATAACTATAATAGGGCTTTGTGAAATTTTAATTTTTAGTAATGCAGATTTTACTCAAACTATTAAGTCCCATCCGGAGTGGAGCCGGAACGCGACAATTTACGAAGAAAACATACGGCAGTTTACTCCGGCAGGGACGTTTGCCGCTTTTGCAAAATATCTTCGTGAACTTAAATATTTAGGAGTGAAAATAACTTGGTTATCACTGAAAAAAAATCCCTGCCGAGGACAATATTATTTAATAATCTCACTCATAGCAAACACGCTAGAATTTAACCCTAGACGATATTAAGATTACTCCTCTCAAACAACATTGCCTCGGAACAGGGAATGAATGAAAAATTAATTTCGCTGAAGATTTTCCAGCACTTTGATAATTGCCATTAAGATAAAACCAATCCCCGATAAAAGGATGTCGTCGAAATCGATATTAAATACCGGAATCGAGCCGATCCAAAAGGCAATCAGTTTCGTAAATAGCAAAATTGTAAAAAACAAAGCAAAACCAAATAAACCGTTGCTTAACGGCGCAAGAAAAAAAAGTGATAATTTTTTTCTTGTTTCTTTCTCTTTTCCGCTTAAAACGGAAATGTTCTCTTTCATAAAGAACCCCCTTAATGTTTTACCCAAATATACAAATGTGTGCCCTCTGCAAAAGTGATTTATAACACACGTCGAAGTTTAAATAAAAATTTTATAATAAAAAAGAATTAATGAATTTTAGGTGAAAATATTTTTTTATACACTGCCTTGAACTTTAAGATATTCCAAGGCAGTGTGTAAAATTAAAATCCGAATAATCTTAAAAACGGGAACGCTTGTCCGGCAAAATAGAGAAGTATTGCAAATCCGATCCAAATTATAAAAATCCACGCTACAACTTTTGTTACGGATTTAACGTTAAACATTTTTGCGAAGCCGATCCCGATTAATGCGTAAAACCAAATCCCGATTATATCAAGCTTTGCAAGAAGAACGCCTGTCAGCGAGGACGTGTCAACATTTAACAACGCGGCTAAACTCAAACTGTTTAATGGTCTTCCAAGCAAGAACATCAGCAGCCCGACAATAATATAGCCAAAGGTTAGAACATAGTAGGGAAGTCCGTAAGCAACCAGAGCGTCTTTGAAAGTTCCGCTTCCTTTAAATCCGAATTTAATAACAAGCATAAAAAATCCCGCAAGAAAAAGGACCAAAACGAACGTAACTAAAATTGTGCTGATAAACTGAATCCATTTACCTTTTTCAAATTGCTCGTCCATTTGTGAGGAAATTTTATCAATCTGCTGATCGGCTTGTTCCTGGGTCATTGTTCCGTTTTTAAGATTATTCGGATTTTAATTTTACACAC
>JALWEC010000523.1 GCA_027036655.1 Melioribacteraceae bacterium | reverse complement strand
TAAAGGAGGAAGTTTCCGGCGAATAGCTGATAAAATGCTTGCCGGAGTTCTATCAAATTATTCTGTTGCAAAAAATTGGGGATTAAAGGAAGCCAATCAAGTTAAGACTCCTCAAAACAGCGTGTTGGCTACCGGAAGTTGGTTCAGGACGGATATCACGGAAGAAGGAATTTATAAAATCGATTATAACAAATTAATTTCAATGGGCTTTAATCCCGAAACCGACGACCCGCGGACAATTAAGATATATAACAACGGCGGGAAAAATGTTCCGGAAGGCGTTACCACTCAGCGTCCGATTGATTTGGTGGAAAATAATATAATATTTGTCGGCGATTCAGACGGAAAACTGAACGCCGGAGACTATTTGCTATTTTACGGACATGGTTCAGACTTCTTCAGTTACGCGCCCCAGCGACGCGATATTATAAGAAATCATAATTGGTTTTCGAAAAAGAATTATTACTGGATTACATGGGGCGGAAGCGACGGGAAAAGGGTTGTCGAGCAATCGGCTGGAACACCCTCTGACTATTTTATTCAAAATACGACTAAGTCATACTTGTATCATGAGAAAGATATTTTTAACGTAATTAAGTCCGGACGGATTTTTCTCGGCGAGTCTTTTTCATATTCACAGCGAACGCAAAGTTTTGAGAACACACTCTACAACCGAGTTCCGGGAAGTAAGATAATTTATAATTATGCCGTCGCCAATCTTTCTTCGCCTTCGGTTTATTTTACTATCGAAGAAAGCGGCAATAATATTCTTGCGAGCAACCTGCGCGGTTACGGCGCAAGCAGTTATGTTTTCGGAAAATATATTAAAGGAACAACTTCCTTTACGGGAAATTTAAATAACAATAAAAGCGCATTAAAATTTACGTTTGAAGCTAATTCCACGGATAAAAACGGCGCGCTCGATTATTTTGAAATAAATTATGATTCCTATCTTAAGCCGAAAGATGATTTTCTTGTTTTTTTCTCAAAGGATACTTCAGCCAATGTGAAATTCGAGTTAAGCGGTTTCGGCTCTTCGGATATTACCGTACTTGACGTAACAGACTATTCGGATATTCATTCTGTGCCGCTTAATTCCGATAACGCCGGGAACGCTTCGTTCTATCAAACGTTAACTTTAAATAATATCCATAAATATGTGGCGTTTACAAATTCCGGAGTTAAAACCGCGGGGGATTTTGAATCCGTTCCCAACTCGAATTTAAGAGGAAACATCACCAATACCAAATCGATTGTAATTACAAATCGATTACTTAAAAATTCTGCGGAAAGATTGGTGGATTATTTGAATAACGAGTCGCCTAATTCAATACCGACTTCGTTATTTTATACGGATGATATTTTTAACGAGTTTTCATGCGGAGCTTTTGATCCCGCAGCCCTAAGGGATTTTATCCGGTATCTTTATCTTAATTCTTCCGTCAAACCGGAATATGTTTTGCTATTCGGAAACGGAAGTTACGATTATTTTAACACCGAGAATAAAAACAACAACCTAATTCCGATGCGGGAAACCATCGAGTCTCTCTATGAGGTTAATTCTTACTTTACAGACGATTACTATGCAATGGTTGACGGCAACGACGCAATTGTAGATTTAGCCGTTGCGCGGCTTCCGGTTGAAAACAATGAAGAAGCCGACGCGTACATAGATAAATTGATCGCTTATGAAAACAATACAGATTTTTCGGAATGGAGAAGCAGAATAACTCTCCTTGCCGACGACGGATTGACTTCGCACGGAGACGACGGGAACGAACACACATATCGCTCGGAATCCTTAGCTGCAAATCTGCCCGTATATTATGAACAGGATAAAATTTATCTAATCCAGTACCCGACGGTTATTACGGGACTTGGAAGGCGGAAACCCCTTGTAAATAAGGCTATTATAGATGCAATCAATAACGGGACTTTAATTTTTAATTTTTACGGACACGGCAATCCCGATGTTTTAACACACGAGCGGGTTTTTATAAGCGACGTAACTATTCCTCAGTTAATTAATACGAATTATTTTTTCCTCTCTGCCGCCACTTGTGATTTCGGAAGATGCGACGATCCGACTAAAAAGAGCGGAGCAGAGAAATTAGTGCTTAAACCTGACGGAGGAGCTATCGGTTCATTTGCTTCGAACAGACCTGTTTATTCGTCGAACAATGCTGCGCTGAATGAAGATTTTTATCAATTCCTTGTTTCGAGAAGAGATTCCCTAAACTTACCGACAAGATTAGGATATGCTTTTTATCAAGCCAAGATGCTTAATCCTTCCCCGAACACGGAAAAGTTTTCTTTGCTCTCAGTTCCTATCTTAAGGTTATTGGAACCGAAAATGAGAGCTTACATCGATTCAATTAACGGCTTGGATATTACTCTTCATCATGCGACGATTAAAGCTCTCGGGGACGTTTCCGTAAAGGGCAATGTTTTCGATACAACTTCCTCCTTTACCGGAGAGGCAATCATAACAGTACACGATTCGTACAGAAAAGTTGAAATTCCTGAATGGAATTATAGCATCTGGGAAGAAGGAGGAATTTTGTACAAGGGGAGAGCCAGTATTGTTAACGGAAAGTTTGTTACGAAGTTTGTCGTTCCAAAAGATATTTCGTATGGGAACAATTTGGGAAAAGTTACGGCATATTGTTTCAACGATAAAGTTGACGCTATCGGCGGAGCAAATTCGATTTTGGTTTCCGGTGTGGATACTTCACGAGTTAACGACGGCGCGGGCCCGACTATAGAGATTTCATTCGATAATCCTTCCGACCAAAACGGGTACCTCGTTAATCCCGATTTCAGTTTTTACGCAAAATTGGATGATGAAACGGGTATCAATACTTCAGGTTTGGGATTGGGACACAAACTTGAAGGTATAATAAACAACGACGAGGAAAACCCTATCGATTTCACAAATTACTTTATAGGCGATTTGGATAAGGGCGGAAAATCGGGCGAGATTAAATATAACTTTTACGAATACAAGCCGGGAGATTATACAATCATCGTTAAAGCTTGGGATGTTTTCAATAATATGTCCGAAAAGGAGAGTAAATTCACGGTGGTAAGCGGCGACGGACTGACTGTAAAAAATATCGTTAATTTCCCGAATCCGTTTAGCGGCGGTACTTATTTTACTTTCCAGCATAATTTAAATGAACCGGTAAATGTAAGAATAAACGTTTATACGGTTTACGGGAGAAAAATTAAAGAGATTCAGGAATACGGAATTCCCGATAAATTCGTTAAAATATTCTGGGACGGTCTGGACGAAGACGGCGACAGATTAGCTAACGGAACTTATCTTTACAGAATAAACGTAAGCGGCGAATCAGGAAATTATTCCGAATCGTTTGACGGCAAACTTGCCGTGATCCGATAGAAGAAATTTCTATTTTATACACGTTGTTTTTTGCAAATAAACCTTCGAGGTTTGAATGATTTATTTAGAAATTTGCTTTTTATAAAACAATAGACGAATTTTCAATATTTGTTAATATTAAAAACCTCGAAGGTATTTACGAAAACCATTTTGCGTTTAGAATATATTTAGTCGCGAAAATTAGATTAATATCGAGTTATTTGAAAATGAATAATGAAAAAGAACGTTACTCATTACTCCGCCGTGGCAGATAACTCATTACTGAAAAAATTGATTTAACAATTTTTGATAAAGATAAATTTTTAATAAAATACTAAATAAAGGAGAAAAAATGTTGAAATTAAAATTTGTTGTCTTGTTTGCGATTGGACTCTTTTTGGCGCCCAATTTTGTACATGCACAGGGTGAAGCAGCCGTTCCGTTTCTGCTTGTGTCGCCTGACTCGAGAGCGGGCGGAATGGGAGAATCGGGCGTGGGACTTGCGGATAACGCAGCCGCCCTCTACTGGAATCCCGCGGGACTTGCTTATTTGCGCGGCTCGGAAGTACAGCTTACTCACAGTAATTGGCTTCCGCAGTTTCATCTCGATTTATTCTATGACTTTCTTGCTTACAGACAATATATTGACGACATAGACGGAACTATTTCCGCAGGCGTAACATTTATGAATTTCGGCGAGTTTATTCGAACAGGCGCCGGATCGTCAACTCCAATCGGTACTTTTCGTTCCTTTGACGTTGCGGCTACGGTCGGATATGCAACCAAACTTACGGAAAGCATCGGACTCGGATTTAACTTCCGGGTAATTCACAGCCGGTTGTCCGATAAACCTACCGAACAGGAGCAGGGAAGCGGAGTTGCCACAACAATCAGTTTTGATATTGGAGCAATGTACAGACCGCAAGAGCTTATTATTCCCTTAATTGGCGATATGGGAGACAGAGTAAGTTTCGGCGCTAATTTGAGTAATCTCGGACCAAAAATTTATTACATTGATCAGGAACAAGCCGACCCGATTCCTACTAATCTCCGCGTCGGTTATGCCGTGAGATTATTCGAGAATGATTACAACTCGTTAACATTGACGAATGATTTTAATAAACTGCTTGTAACAAAACACGATTCCACTACTCAGGCAGATCCTTTCTACGAAGCAATTTTTACTTCATGGAAAAGCATCAGACAAATAAATTTTTCAGTCGGTTTGGAATATTGGTACGGCGAGCCGAGCGACTTTATGTTCGCGCTCAGAACAGGTTTCTTTTACGAAGACCCCGCGTATGGTAACCGTAAATTTGCCACCTTCGGAGCCGGTTTAAGATACGACCTTTACTCGTTCGACTTCAGTTACATCAGCACAAGTTTGGTCGGAGGCGATATCAATCATCCGCTGGCGCAAACTTTAAGATTCTCGCTATCGATGAAGTGGGGGGAGCAGCATGAAACGGTAAGAGGTTTTCCGAGAGGAATTTAATTTTTATCATAGTGAACTAAAGCTAAATTCGATTGATTGTTCGGTCGGATTTAGCTTTGTTCTTATTATGATTAAGAATGAAAAATAGGACGCAGATGACGCAGATTTTTTATGATTTACGCAGATGAAGTATTCGGTTAAAATTATTCCGGCAAGGCGGATAAATTTTTAATCGATAAGGATTCTATTAGTTGTATTTTAATTGTTTAAATAATTTTTAATGGATTGATATCTCAAGATGAAAAAAATCAAAACTTTGTTACTCTTTTTGGTTCTAAGCGGAGTTTCTTTAACCGCGCAAAATCATTTTAAACCGAACTTAACCATCTTAAATAATTCGGGCGAACTTAAAAGCGGTTTGGATACGCTTAATATCCTTGCCATAATGGTTCAGTTTCAACCCGATTTATATGACGCTACGGTTGGTAACGGAACTTTCGGCTCGGTTTATTCGGAACAAACCGCCTCCCGCACCGATATTATTGATCCGCTTCCGCATGATAAAGTCTATTTTGAAAATCATCTTGAGTTTGTGAAAAATTATTATGAAAAAAATTCAGACGGAAAACTTTATGTTAATTATACGGTGGCGGATAACATTGTAACGCTTGATAATACGATGCGCGTTTATTCCCCGGAAGTCGGTTCGGATGATTTCAGCGGAATTGTAAATCTTGCTCAAGAGTCGTGGCAAAAATTTTCCGCTCAGAATCCTAATTTTGATTTTTCACAATATGATATGTTTGTTGTTTTTCACGCGGGAGTAGGACGCGATGTTTCGCTTCCCGGAAGTCTCGGATTGGAGCGCGATATTCCTTCGGTTTATCTTTCGCTAAATTCAATGCGCTACTATTTCGGGAATACTTTTGACGGAATTGAAGTCGGCAATAATTTTAAAATCAAAAATTCTGCAATTCTACCTGAAACCGAATCGCGCGAATCGGCGACTATTGTCGGCACGGCGCTTTACCAGCTTACGATTAACGGACTTGCGGTATCAATGGTAGGAAGCTATTTGGGCTTGCCCGATTTGTACAACACGGAAACAGGCTACAGCGCAATAGGAAGATTCGGACTGATGGACGGGCAATCGATTTTCGCATACGGCGGCGCTTTTCCTCCCGCGCCTTCTCCGATTGAAAAAATGTGGCTTGGCTGGATTGAACCGAAGGAAATTTATCTTAAAGACACGAAAGTTGATTTGACAACTTACGCTAAAGCTCAGGCAGGCGATACAACGCTGGTAAAAATCCCGATAAACTCCAGTGAGTACTTTCTGATTGAAAATCGCGAACGCGACGCCGACAATAACGGAGCCGTTATTACATATAAACTCGGAAACAGAAGCCACACGATTGTTTTATCAAACGATACAACCGGCTTTAACAATTATGATATTGACACGCTTCGCGGAGTTGTAACCGATGTTGATGAATTTGATTGGGCGCTGCCGGGGAAAGGAATTGTAATTTGGC
>JALWEC010000522.1 GCA_027036655.1 Melioribacteraceae bacterium | reverse complement strand
GCTCTCTTCTTCTTCAAGCTCGTGCAGTTTTAATAAATCGGGACCTTTTTTCTTAATCGTGATTCTTGTCCCGTTCTCATCTTCCTCGTCAAGAATAATTTCTTCCTTCTTTACTTCTTTTTCCTCTTTCCCTTCGCCGAGCAATTCCTCAACAAATTTTCCCTTCCTTGAAACTTTCTTTCTCGGGGATTTGCTGACTTTGATTTCCTTTTCGCGCGCCGCAGTTTGAGGCTTAACTATTTTAACGGCGGAATCATTTTCCTCTTCCTCGCCGCCGGAGAAAAACTTTCCGAAGAAGTTTGCAACCGAACTTAAGTGAACATCAAAATAAATGATTGATGCAATTAACAGCAATGCCGCAAAAAGAATTATTGAGCCAAGTCCGCCGAAAAGCCGTCCTACTCCCGTGCCGATAAAAAGTCCGACATTGCCGGAGAGTTCATTTATATCGGGGAAAAGTTTTAGCGAGTAACGGAGAACTCCGAAAAAAGAGGCGAGAATTAATCCGGAAAAAACAAGAAAATTGGACAAACGAATTGCGCTGTGAGTAAACTTGGGACGAATAATTACAAAACCCCAGACAAAAATCACAACCGGAAAAACAAGGGAAAACCAGCCGATTGTGTTGTTGATAAAAAAATCGGAAAGATATGCGCCGAAAATTCCGAGCAAATTGTGAGTGCTTTCGGCTTTGCTCACAAAATCGGGATTTTTAGAGAATACCTTAAAAAAATCGGTAAACTTATAAGCAAGATTGGCTTTGTCGTAACGGGAATAGGAAATAATGCTTAAAAAGAGCAGCAACGAAAAAATCATCAGAAGTATGCCGACGATTTTTGTCTTTTTCTCCGGAGAAATAAAGTAAGGCGATTCCGCTTCCGGGAGCGTCTTTTTCTTTTTCCTCGTTACTGTTTTTGCCTTTTTTCTCGCCATTCTTAATCTGCTTTATCTTCCTCTTTTAACTTAATCTTAATCGCGCCCGACTCAAGGAAAGGAACAATATCGGTAAAATCAATCTGAGAAATAAATTCAAGATCCTTTTCAAATCCCGCTTCGAGAAGTTCCCTGCCGTGCTCGGTTTCCTTCAAAGTGGCAAGAATATCTTTCCCGCAAACGGTATTCAGCTTCAAGCTCGCTTTTGCCGCGTCGGTAAGTTCCAATCCGGAAGTCTTTGAATCGATAATTTCGATTAATTTTCCCGCGCAAAGCGTATCTTCCAAGCTGAACATTCCGTTGTCGCCGGCGCACAGAATAACAAAATCCTCGTTCAGTTCAATCAGTTTGTCCGCAACCGCGCTGATATTCAGATAAGACGCGACAAAAAGGTTTTGAGAAAACTTTGCCCGTACCAGCGCTTTCGAGCCGTTTGTGGTGTAAAATATTACGGATTTCCCCGCCGTAGCCTCACGAGTGAACTCAAGCGGGGAATTGCCGAAATCAAATCCTTCTATTTTAGCTGAATTTCTTTCGCCGGCGAGAATATTTTGTCCGCCGGAAATCTTCATTGCAAATTCCATCGTTTCAACGGGAATTACTTCCCGCGCGCCGTTTTGCAAAGCCGTTACCACGGATGAAGTAGCCCGGAGAACATCAATAACAACCGTAGTCTTTTCCGAAAAGAAAAGCTCGTCGGCATTAAGAGGCGAAAGAAGAACGTGTGCTTTCATCCGGTTATTTCTCCACAAATGGTAATTTTGTTACTGTCGCCGGAAACTCTTTATTGCGAATCTTGACGTTCACAACATTTCCCGGTTGTGCGTTTTCAATCGTAACGTAACCGAGGGCAATAGGTTTGTTCAAAATCGGACTAACCGTGCCGCTCGTAATATGCCCGATTGTTTCCCCATCCTTAACAATTTCGTAACCGTGACGCGGAAAAGCTCTCTTTTCGTCAAAAATCATCGGAACAAGTTTACGCTTTAATCCTTCGGCTTTTACCTTTTTCAAAACATCGGAAGCGTTAAAATCGCCTTTTTTCAACTTTGTAATCCAGCCGAGTCCGGCTTCCAACGGGTTTGTTGTTTCGTCAATGTCGTTTCCGTAAAGGCAATATCCCATTTCGAG
>JALWEC010000521.1 GCA_027036655.1 Melioribacteraceae bacterium | reverse complement strand
AATTAAACTTGAAGTTGAAGAAGACGCCAAGGACTTCCTGATAGCAATCGGATACGATATTACTTTCGGAGCAAGACCTCTGAAGCGGGTTATTCAAAACTACATCGTCAATCCGCTTGCCAAGGAACTCCTCTCCGGCAATTACGGAAAAGGCGACATAATTGTAGTGAAAAAAGGAGATAAAGAAAATCTGATTTTCGAAAAAAAGTAAACATCCCCCCCAAATAAGTAAGCCGACTGAGGAAATTTTTCCTTAGCCGGCTTCTAATTTTTTAAAACTCAGATTATATCTACCAGAAACCTTTGCATAACCCCGTAATGTGTCATTCTGAGTCCCGACAAAGTCGAGAAGAAGAATCTCAAAATCTGTAAATATACCAAATTTAGAGATATTTCGGACGACTTACATCTTTGCCGTGGCAAATTAATATAACAAATTTAGGTTATGCAAAGGTTTCTACCACTAATGTTGATAAATATTATTCTTAAACACTTGCAATAAATAAGCGTTTTTCATATTTTGCCTTTAATAATAACCACAATTCATAATAAATAAGTGTTTTTCATATCTCATTATGATAAATAAACAAATTTCAAAAAAAATAAGTGTTTTTCACGGTAGGGTTGCTCCCCATAATGCAACAATTGTCGGATACGGAGCAATATTGGATACTTATAATCTAAAAGTTCCTTTGCCTGACAAATTGTCTGTAATAGGAACGCCAAAAGGAGATTATGATAAGACTGCTTGGAAGATATTTTCAAGTAAATACAACCCGGAGGATACATTATATAAACATCTTGTTTTCAGTTTAAAGTACGAAGGCGTTAATCTTCTGATTTTAAAAAAACTGTTTGAGAAATTATCCGTTGAAGATGCACGAAATCTATTTCAAATCGCCCCTTTAAGTAAATACAGCAGAAGACTGTGGTTCCTTTATGAATGGCTGCTCGATGAAAAATTACCGATTCCTGATTTAAAGACAGGAAACAATGTTAAAGTTGTAGATGAACAACTTCAGTTCGGTTTATCTAACGGAAAGCGCTCGCCTCGGCACCGAGTTATTAATAATTTGCCCGGTACTAAAAACTTTTGCCCCTTGGTAAGTAAAACAAAAAAATTAGTAAATTATCTGAATTCAGGCCTTCAATGGAAAAATGCGGCATTCCTCAGTAAGTTTAACAAAAATATTCTTTACAGAACTTCAGCTTTTCTGTTATTAAAAGATTCCAAAGCATCTTTCTCTATTGAAGGAGAAATTCCCAAAAGCAAAAGAGCGGTAAAATGGGCGAACGTTATCGGACAAGCCGGGATAAACAAGTTAACAAAAAAAGAACTCTTGAGACTACAACAGCTGGTTATTGAAAATTCAAAATTTGTCAAAATGGGTTTTCGAGAAAACGAAGGATTTGTCGGCATCCACGATAGATATTCCGGACAACCTATTCCGGATCACATCTCAGCCCGTTGGCAGGATTTGGAAATATTGATTGACGGCTTACTTTCTACCGGCGAAAAACTGATAAACTCTGATTTTGATCCTGTGCTTTCCGCAGGAATTATTGCTTACGGGTTCGTTTTTATTCATCCTTTTGAAGACGGGAACGGAAGAATTCATCGATATTTAGTCCACCATATTCTTGCCCAAAAAGGATTTACGAAACAGGGAATAATCTTTCCTGTTTCAGCATCAATGCTTGAACATATTACTCAATACAGAAATTCACTTGAACACTTTTCTTCCCCTTTGCTTGATTTTGTAGAATGGAACGAAACGAAAGATTACAACATCGAAGTAACAAATGAAACGATAGATTACTACAGATACTTTGATGCAACCAAGCAAGTGGAATTCCTTTATGATTGCGTTAAAGATACTATTGAAAATATTATTCCTAAAGAAATTGAATTTTTATTAAACTACGATAAATTTAAAAGCTTCTTAGAAGACGAGTTTGAAATGCCGGACAAAACCGTTGCTTTGCTCACAAGTTTTTTAGAACAAAATAACGGTAAACTATCAAGGAGGAAAGTAGAAAAGGAATTTTCTGTATTATCGAAAGC
>JALWEC010000520.1 GCA_027036655.1 Melioribacteraceae bacterium | reverse complement strand
TCGTAAAGAAAAGGTTTTGGTTTTAACTTTATTTTAAGACTGTCCTGCCCGTGAATATTTACGGTTAAAGAGAAAATTAAGATTAAAATAAATGAAATTTTCTTCATCTTAAAACCAGCCTAAATTAAATGAAGCGGCGTTCAAAAATAACGCCGCCTATAAAATATCTTAAAATTATTTTATTTCCGGTTTCATCTGCGGAAATAAAATCACGTCTCTGATTGAAGATTGATTTGTCAGGAGCATAACAAGTCTGTCAATCCCGATGCCTAAACCCGCCGTTGGCGGCATTCCGTATTCGAGCGCACGGACATAATCGTAATCGACTTGATGAGCTTCCTCGTCTCCTTCTTCCCGCGCTTTTGATTGTTCTTCAAAGCGCGCCTTCTGATCAAACGGATCGTTTAACTCGCTGAACGCGTTGCAAATTTCGCGACCGGCGACAAACCCTTCAAAACGTTCAACCAATCCTTCTCTCGTACGGTGCTTTTTGGCAAGCGGAGAAAGCTCAACCGGATAATCTGTGATAAACGTCGGCTGAAGCAATTCGTCCTGAACGGTAACTTCAAAAAGTTCGTCTATTAATTTGCCTTTGCTCTCCCCTTCGTCCGGTTCGATTCCGCGCTTTTTCAGCTCGGCTTTTAATGCCTCTTTATCCGCCGTTAAAACATCGATTCCAGTTCTAATTTTAAGTTCGTCAACCATCGAGATTCGCTGCCAAGGTTTACCGAAATCGACTTCCGTTCCTTCGATGTCAAAAACCGTGGTCCCGAAAACTTCAAGAGCAACATGCTTAACCATTTCCTCGACGAAACGCATCATCCACTGATAATCTTTGTAAGCGATGTAAAGTTCCATCATTGTAAATTCAGGATTATGAGTTTTATCCATTCCTTCGTTTCTGAAATCTTTCGAAATTTCGTAAACCGCGTCGAACCCGCCTACTATCAATCTCTTTAAGTAAAGCTCGTCTGCAATACGCAGGTACAAAGTTGTATCAAGCGCGTTATGATGAGTGATGAACGGCTTTGCAGCCGCTCCGCCGTATAACGGCTGAAGGATCGGAGTTTCAACTTCTACAAAATTATTTCCGTCCAAAAACTTTCTCAGTTCGGTAATTATTCTCGTTCTTTTTAAGAATACATCCTTCACTTCGGGATTTACAATTAAATCAACGTAACGCTGTCTGTACCTCAGTTCCTTATCGGCAAACTGATCGAAAATAACTTTGTTTCCGTTTTCGTCAACAGCTTCTTTGGCAATAGGAATAGGTCTTACTGATTTTGAAAGAAGCTCGAGTTTATTTGCGTGAATAGAAATTTCACCGGTCTTTGTTTTGAAAACAAATCCCTCGACTCCGACTATATCGCCGATGTCGTAAAGTTTGAAGTTGCTGTACGATTCCGCTCCTATGTCGTCTCTTCGCAGATAGACTTGAATTTTTCCTTTGTGGTCAAGAATGTGCACGAATGAAGCTTTTCCCATTTTACGAATCGCCATAAGACGTCCGGCAATCTTCACGGTTTTGTTTTCGTACTCGTCAAAATTTTCTTTAATGTCGGTCGAATAAGCGTCAACGTCATATTCATATCCGTACGGCTGCACGCCGCGCGATTGAAGTTCTTTTAGTTCTTCAAGGCGTCTTTTCATTAATGTATTCAGCTCGTTGTTATTTGCGGCTTCCACAAATCCTCCGTTACTTTTTTAATAATTTATCAATCTCTTTTTTACTCAGTTCTCTGTACTCGCCGATACGAAGACCTTCTAATTTAAACTTACCGAATGAAATTCTTTGAAGCTCAAGAACTTTATATCCTAAAGTTTCAAACATTCTTTTTACAAAATGGTTTCTTCCTTCGACGGTACCAACAACAACTTTCTCACGGTTTGTTTCATGAAGAAGTTCGAGCTTTGTAAATTTGCTTTTCCTTTTATCAACAAAAATTCCGGTAAGAAGTCTGTGCTTATCCTTCTCCTGTATCGGTCTGTTTATCTTGGCAATATAAATGCGTTCGTATTTATTTCTCGGGTGAGTAAGCTTATTTGCAAATTCTCCGTCGTTCGTTAAAAGAAGAATTCCGGTTGTGTTGTAGTCCAATCTTCCGACGGGAAAAATATGTTTGTTGGTTTTAATCAATTCAACTACGGTTCTTCTTCCTCGTTCATCCGAAGTTGTTGTAACAAAGCCTTTAGGCTTGTTTAGCATGTAATAAACTTTTCGCTCCGGCTTAACTCTTTCTCCGTCAACAAAAATTTTATCTTTTTCAGGGTCAATATCCAAGCCGAGTTTTACCACGGTTTTTCCGTTAACGTCAACGCGTCCCTGTTCGATAAGTTCATCCGACTTTCTGCGCGATGCTATGCCGCTTTCGGCAAGGAATTTATTCAATCTCATTTGTTTTACTCTCTAATTCATTCTCAATATTTTCTTCAATCTGATTCATCATTATCTTTCTTTTCTGGTCAAGGAATTCCGCATCCCGCTCAATATCTTCAATCTCTCTCGGTTTCGGTAAATCGGTTATTGAGTTTAATCCGAAGTATTTTAAAAACTCATCGGTCGTTCCGTAAAGGAGCGGTCGCCCGATTGTTTCGGCGCGTCCTTCAATTTTAATTAATTTTTTATCCAACAATGTCGATAGCATATAATCGGAACTTACTCCGCGAATAGCTTCAATTTCCGGTTTTGTAATCGGCTGTTTGTATGCGATTAAAGCGAGCGTTTCAAGCGCGGATTGACTGAGACGGCGCTTTGATTTTTCCGTAGTTAAAAAACCGACATATTTTGCGTATTCTTTGTTTGTCGCAAAAGCGTAACCGCCGGCGATTTTGATAATCTTAAACGCTCGTCCCGTCTCTTTGTAATCGGAATTAAGTTCTTCGACAAGCTCGTTAAGTTCGCCCAGCTTCAGCTTAATATCGTCGCCGTCAATCTCGCGGATTACATTCAGCAAATCCTTTTCGGCAAGGGGTTCGTCCGATGCGAAAATAATAGACTCGATTACGGATTTATAATCTCTATCCATTTTCTAATCCGTAAATTTCAAAATCATTAAAAGTTTCCGATTCCCTTAAATCAATCTTTCTTAACTTGACCAATTCCAGCATAGCTATAAACGTTACGATTATCCTGATTTTTTCTTTAATTCCGGAAACAAGATTAATAAAATTAATTTTTCCTCCGGTTTTTACTTTATCTAAAATATAATTCATCTGCTCTTCTATTGTTACGTTAACCTTCTCAATTTCATGAACATGCTCTTCTTCTTCGGCTCGGGTAATTGCCGACTTAAACGCCTGAAGCAAATCGAAAACAGTTACGTTTTTCAGTAAGGTTTGCAGCTCTTCCGGTTTTTCTATTTCATCGTTTTTGAAATTTCCTCGATAAAAGATTTTTTTCTGCTCGCTTTCAAGAACCGCAAACTCTTCTGTCATCTCTTTATAGCGGCGGTATTCCAGCAGCGCTCTTACCAATTCTTCGCGCGGGTCAATCTCCTCCCCTTTTTCATTTACTTCCCGCGGCAAAAGCATTTTAACCTTTATCTGCATCAGCGTCGAAGCCATTAAAATAAAATCGCCCGCGACTTCCAAACTCAACTTTTCCATCAAATTCAGATATTCCATAAACTCTTTGGTAATCTTGGAAATCGGAATATCGTAAATATCCAGCTCGTCGCGTTTGATAAAAAATAAAAGAAGATCAAGCGGACCTTCAAACTGTTGAAGTTTTAACTTAAACATTACATTAGCCGAGCTTCATTTTATCATGCACTTCCGCCATTGTTTCTTTCGCGACCGAAGCGGCTTTTATTTCGCCGTCGCGCAAAATTTCAAGTACTTTGTTTTTGTCGTTTTCATAAACGGCGCGCTTTTCTCTTATCGGCTCCAAAAATTCATTAATCTTCGCGGTACATTTTAGCTTACAATCAACGCATCCAAGTTCCCCGCTGCGGCAGCTTTTTTCAATCTCCGGAACTTCTTCGGGATTAAATCTTTTGTGATAAGTAAAAATTGTGCAAACTTCGGGATGTCCCGTGTCGTTTCGTCTTATCTTCTGCGGGTCGGTTACCGCTTTACGCAGCTTTTTCTGAACGTCTTCCGGCGTTTCGGAAATCAATATCGTATTGTTTAGCGATTTGCTCATTTTGGCGCCGCCGTCAAGTCCCGGCAGACGGGAAAACTTTGTCAGCAATGGTTCCGGCTCGGGGAAAACGAGTCCGTATTGATTATTAAACTTACGCGCTATCTCGCGAGTGATTTCCACGTGCGGAACTTGGTCTTCGCCTACGGGAACTTTTTCCCCTTTGTAGAGAAGTATGTCGGCGCTCTGCAACACCGGATAACCGAGATGCCCGTAAATTACGTTCTCGATATTTAAGTCTCTAATCTGATCCTTAAGCGTTGGATTTCTTTCCAACCTTGCTTTTGTTACAAGCATGGAAAAGATCAAGAAAAGTTCGGCGTGCTCTTTTATCTGCGACTGGCGGAACATCGGCGTGGTTTCCGGGTTAATCCCGACCGCCAGCCAATCCATAACCATTTCCAAAGTGTTGCTATAAATTTCATCCGTGTTGAGATTGGTAGTCAGAACATGGTAATCCGCAACGAGATGAAAACTTTCATATTCCTTCTGTAGTTTTATCCAATTTTCAAGCGCCCCGACGTAATGCCCGAGATGCAATTTTCCGGTCGGACGCATACCGCTTAAAATTCGTTTTTTCGCCATAAATAATTCCCGTTTTTAAAGATTTTAAAGATAATGAATTTCTGATATTTTTATTTACTTTTATCTTTTTACATTTGATGTTGTCCGAAATCATTTCGGAAAGAAATTTAATTTTATTATAAATTATAAAATTAAATAAAATAATTGTTTGAATTTCAGGTCGGATTATGATTAATATTGAAAACATTCTGAAAGAAAAAGCCGGATTCACCAACCGTTTCGCTAAATTCCAAGATTTTCACAACTTAATGCAGCACAGAATCAGAAAAATTCTGCTCGTCTCAAGTTTGTACGATTCTTACATTTTCGAGGAAGACGGCAGACTTTATGAATTGCTGCGTCAGGAGTACCTCGGTTTGAACCTCAGCGACGCGCCGGAACTGATTCAATATTCATCCGGGAAAGCGGCGATTAATTTCGCAAAGAAAAACAAGCAGATTGATTTAATAATCGCCACGCAGCACATTAACGAGATTCACGCAACCAAATTTGCCAAACGGGTCAAGAACGCGGGAATTAGTACGCCTGTTGTTTTGCTCGGTTACGATAATAACGAAATGGTTGAACTTCTCGAACATCCCGACATTAAATATTATGAACGGGTTTTTTACTGGCTCGGAGACTACAAGGTTATTATTGGAATAATCAAATATATGGAAGATAAATTAAATGTTGAGCATGATACAAACTTAGTTGGAATTCAGTCCATAATTTTGATTGAAGACAGTATCCGCTTTTATTCCTCCTATCTTCCGATGATTTACACCGAACTTCTTCTGCAGGCGCAGTCTCTTCTTTCGGAGGGAATTAATCTTTCTCATCGTTTTCTTAGAATGCGCGCGCGTCCTAAAATTCTATTGGCGAGCAGTTACGAAGAGGCGACAAAATATATTAAGAAATACGAGAATACTCTGCTCGGAATTATCTCCGACATAAACTTTTCTCGCAAAGGGGAAAAAGATCCGAACGCCGGTTTGCGTCTCGCAAAAAAAGTAAAAAAACTTCATCCCGATATTCCGTTTCTTCTTCAATCCTCTAAAGAGGAAAACAGAAAAAAAGCCGAAGATCTGAATGTGGCTTTTATCTGGAAAAATTCCCCTTCTCTTTTGAACGATTTAAGAAATTTCATGCACGAACAGTTCAGCTTCGGGGATTTTATTTTTCGCGACGAAAACGGAAATGAAATTGACCGAGCGTCCAATCTTATCGAGCTTGAAGAAAAGATTAAAACCGTTCCGGGCGAATCCCTTTTATATCACGGATTGCGAAATCATTTTTCCAACTGGCTTAAAGCGCGTACGGAGTTTTGGCTTGCGGAACTTCTGAAACCCAAGCGGGTCAGCGACTTCACTTCAGTCGAAGATTTAAGAGAAACGCTTGTAAGTAATATCAGAAATTTCCGGCACTCGCGGCAACGAGGAATTATACTCGATTTTAATCGCGATTTGTTTGAGGTGAAATCAACAATTGCAAGAATCGGGAGCGGCTCTCTCGGCGGCAAAGCAAGGGGCATCGGCTTTATGAATCGTCTGCTGAATAATTTTGATATTTGGGACAAATTTGACGACGTTGAAATTTTTATTCCCTCTGCGCTGATTATTGCCACGGACATTTTTGATCGTTTTCTTGAAATGAACAATCTT
>JALWEC010000519.1 GCA_027036655.1 Melioribacteraceae bacterium | reverse complement strand
ATGCGGAAAGACTAAGCAATCCACTCTACAAAAACCGTCTGTCTTGCTTTTATCTTATCTTTTGCAAATGAGGAAAAAATCAGAATTGCGTAAATTCACGGGAGGAGATTCTTCGCCCCGCATTCTGCGGAACTCGGAATGACAACACGGAATTGGATTTTATATCTTTCGTTTTGCGTCTTGCGTTTTACGTTACGTGTTTTGCGTCTTTATTGACCATTGGGTATTTAGGGACCAAGAAGGAGATAGTAGTTCCTTTGCCAACCTTACTTATAATCGTTAAATGTCCGTTCATCTTTTCCACAAAATCTTTAACAAGAACAAGTCCCAAACCGCTTCCTTTCTCTTTGTTTGTTCCGAGAGTAGAATAATGCTGCGAGAAGTCGAACAGCTTGTTAATGTTTTCCCGGGGAATTCCTACGCCGGTATCTTTTACGCTTATTTCAAAATAGTTGATTTTTTCTTGCACTCTAATTTCGATGACACCGCCCGGAGGCGTGAACTTAACAGCGTTAGAGAGAAGATTTCTTAAGATTGTATCGAGTATTTTATCGTCGGCGTAAACTTCTCCCGATATATTCTCATCAATAATAAAATCAATCTCTTTTTCCGCTGCGGAAGGTTTAAAAACAACAGCCGCTTGCAGAATGGAATTTTTCAGATCAACCATTGTCGGGTTATAGGAAATCTGTTTCATTTGAGTGCGCGCCCATTGGAGAAGATTTTCCAGCAGGCTGAAGATATGTTTTGCCTGATTGTTTATTCCGTGTGAAATCTCAACGATATCGTTCCGGGTTAATTGTTCGACATTGCTTTCGAGCAATCCCGAGAGACCCAACAGCGCGGTAAAGGGACTGCGAATATCGTGCGCAATAATTGAAAAGAATTTATTTTTGTTATCTATTTCGTGACTGAGGGATATTTCTTTTTCTCTTAAAAGCCGGTTTTGTTTTTTCAGTTCTTTGTTTTTCTTTTCGATATCATGTTTTAGTTTGATTATTTCTTCGGTTGTTAACTTCAATTCCTCTTTTGTACGATTCTCGTCCGTAACATCGATACCTATCGTCAGAACATTTTCAATTTTCCCGTCGTCTCCTTTGATTAGGGTAAAGTAAAGTCTTAAATATTTATCTTTGTCGCCGGCTTTTATATGTAAAATTTTATGGGGGAGTTTTAGCGTTTTTTCATCAATTAATTTTTGAAAATATAATTCGGCGTTCTTAATTTTTTTCTCGTCATTGATTAAATTGAAAAATGATTGATCCTTAATATCATCAAAATTTACTCCGAGTAAATTTTCGGCAAATTTGTTAATCAACTTTGGTTTTCTTTCTCTGTCTAACATAATTACGGCTAATGGAGCGGTATCCATAAATCGCTGAGAAATTAATAAATTTTCCCTAAGCTCCGATTCAATTTTTTTCAGATGCGTGATATCCGTCCAGCTGACGTAAAGATGATAATTTTCAGGAATAATCGGAAGCGACATACGGCATAAACCGTAATGGTATTCTTTTGTTTTTAAGTTCACTGCTCCGATTTCCACTTCAAGCGTTTTTTCACGATGCAGAATTGCTTTGAAAACGTTCCTAATTACTTGGTAATCTTCTTCTTTAATGATTAAATTTAATGTAAGTCCTTCACCTTTATCCACTCCCAGCGTTTCAAGCAGTTTGTTGTTAAATTTAACGATAGGGGCCAGTTCGAGAAATCGCCTAATTTGATCATTTGTAAGATTTTCAATCTTATCTTCCGTAAGCTTATGATCAAACATTACACTCATTTCCCGAATTGCTTTTTTCGAATCGAAAACGGCAAGACCAATTTGAGCGGTATTGAAAATAGCGCCGAATAATTTTTCCCTTTCTTCAAGAAGGAGGCGTTGTCTCTTCGACTCCGAAATGTCATTGAGATGAACTACAACGTTCTTTTGATTGGTCGTTTTGTCGATTATTAATTTTTCCGAATGATATATCCAAATATTTCTTCCGTCAGGCAGTTTTATTTCGTGTTCAAAATGGAAATAATCGCCGTCGTTTTTTAACTCATTCCGTTTTCGGGAAACGTATTCAAAATCTTTTTTATTTCCGTATTCTCTTAAAATAAAACAGTTAATTGTTTTTTCCGGAGGAAGATTAAATAATTCCCTAAGCCTGAATGAAAGAATAATGCTTTTCGTGGTTAGATTTATATAAGCCACGGCGGAATTTGTAAGGCTTAAAGATTCGGAGAGCATATTGTTTATTCCGATAATCTTTTCAATATTTGCTTTTTCTTCGGTAATATCGACCATTGTGGAAATAAGCCTGTCGCTCGGTAATTTTTTCGAATACATTTTTACCGTAGCAAACTTACCGTCTTTTTTTCTTAGGATCCTTTCGTTAACAATCGTTTTGCCGGAAAGAACGGAACCGTAATCCAAAGGGTTCTCTTTTAATTCTGCTTTGGGAAAAAGGTCGTCCATCGACATTTTGGACAACTCTTCGGCGGAATATCCCGTTAAAGTTGTTGCGGCTCTATTAAACTGTATAAACTTTCCCGAGTTGTTTCCGATAAAAATCGGGTTCGGGGAAAGCTGAATTATCTCGAAGTTGCTTTCGCTTTCGGTTAAAAACTTATTAAAAAGAACGGAATATGCTTTTGTTTTTTTCCTAATTAAAATAAAGGCAAAAAGCCAAAGAAAAAAAGCAATTAGCGCCATAATAATATGGTTTTTATTAATGTTGTTTTTCAGTTTGACGAAAGTAGGCGTCAAGAGCAAATTTTCCGGAAAAGTTATTCTGTAAATTATTCCTTCGGGTAAATTATGCTTGTTTTTATTTGCGTCCGCCGAAAGTCCTTCCCGTCGAAAGGTCTCGGAGATGTATTCAAAATATTTTTTGCTGTTTGCCGAAAAATATCGGGTAAAAAAGGTGTCGGGATTTGCGTTAAGAGTTTTAATAGCGCCTTTTTCCCAAGAATCGAGAGTTGATTTGTTGAAATCGTTTGAGTAAGAATAAAACCTGATTTTAATAACCGAATTGCCGATATAAGAAATATCGTTTGTCGAATCTTTCTTTTGGTGAAGAACAGTAGCCAGAAATTGGTCGGAATTATGAGCTTGTGCAATTGCCAAAGCTTTGGAGTGCTTTAAACTTTCTAAAATTTTGCTGCTGTTCAGATAGGAAAAATATATTATGGATATTAAAAAAATTAAAACGATAGCAGCAACAAAGTCCGCGAGACGTTTATTTTTTGTCGAGTCAATATTTTCCGTAAAAAGTTTCCCCATAATTATCTACTTTCAGATTAATCCGGAACCCCGCACTTGCCGCTCAATATGTTCTGGAAAAACCTTGCAAAAATAATAAAAATCAAATTTATTGCAAAATTATTATGCTGTATGTCACAATTAAATTAACATTTTACCAGAAAATTCAATAAATTTATCAATTATCAATATTTTGAATATTATTATGAAAAAAATAACTCTCTTTTTCCTTATCATTTTTTCGTTTTCTTTTCACACGATAGCACAGAACAAAAGCGAAAGTTTGATAGTACTGGCTAAATCGCATATGGCTGCCGAAAGATTCGGCGAAGCAATTGATCTGCTGAATAAGTATATTTCACAGCATCCGCAGAAAGCCGAAGGTTATTATTTAAGAGGAACTTGCTATTGGAAACGGCTTCAATATCCTTACGCGGCTCTCGACTTAAAACGGGCTGTAAAATTGGCGCCGAAAAACCAGACCTACAGAAAAGATTTGGAGAGATTGAAAAAGATATGGTACGCAATTCTCAGAAAAAAAATCGAGGGTTACAAACGTGAAATTGCGATTGACCCGTCAGTAGCAAAGAACTATCTTGAAATAGGAAAAGCTTACAGACAGATGGAGCAATTCGGATTGGCAGAGGAATGGTACGATAAATATCTCGCTCACGACGATAACGCTTCCCCCGACGAAATAATCAGATACACGGAAATTTTGGCTAAGACCAAACACATTAAAAAAGGGCAGAAAATCTTAAAAAAGTGGGTCGAGCGTTATCCAAAAGATTGGAGATTGTGGAGCCGGTACGGAACGTTTTCCCTTTGGCTCGGAGAAAGAAAAATAGCCGAACATGCGTTCCAAACAGCTTTGGGATTTAAGCCTTATTTTCAGGAAGCTCTCGACGGTTTGGATAAAGCAAGAAAAATTCCATACGTAACCGATTACGATCCCCGTTCTTTCGAAAAAGAAAATATTATCGATAAATATTACCGGCTTGTAAAGAAATATCCCGATAATAAAAAATACCATTATCGTTTAATCAAAGAGCTGATGAAACGGAGGAGATACGAGGAGGCTTATCAGCAGATTCTGAATATGGAAGATAAGTTTTCGGATGATCCGAACTTCGAGAAAACATACAATTATGTGGTTTCGACAAGAAAAAAAGTTTATGAAAAATCAATCCGGAAATATTTAAGACTGTTAAGGCGAAATCCGCACAACAGAAAAGCGTTGAGAAAGCTGGTTCAATATTATCAGAATCTTGAGGATTACAACAGTGCGCTCAAGGCGTTAGAAAAGTTTTTTGAAAAATACCCGAACGCTAAGGATAATAACTTGCGTTTTACCTACGCGAAAATTGCGGCTTGGAATAAGGACTTTGATTTAGCCGGTAAAATTCTGGACCAACTTTTGGAGAAAAATCCGAATAATTTGAAGTATAAACTTCTTCGCGCACAGATTCTTGTTTGGACTAATCAGGATATTGACCGCGCTGAAAAATATCTTGACGATGTTTTAAGCAAACAGCCGAATAACTTCGAGGCGCTTATTGCAATGGGATCGCTCCAGCTTTTACATCAGGACCCGGATAAAGCAAAAATTTACGCGGACCGCGCGAAAAAAATAAAACCGGACGATTCCGACTTGAGCGAACTTGAAACACAGATTGATTTGCTGAAGCAGCGGAAAGAACAGGAAGAACTTCAGAAAATTCTGGACGAAGGAAGGCAGTATGTTCTTGATTCCAACTGCGCCGAAGCGTTGCCGTATTATGAAGAATATTTGCAGAAAGCTCCTCCGAACGACCTGATTACTAAAGAATACGGAGATGTGCTTTTTTGCGCTAAAGATTACGACGACGCCTTAAACGCATACAACCAGGTGCTGGATCACGGTTATATGTACGACGCCGCTTTGCAGAGAGCAAAATTGTATTTTACAATGGGAGATTCCCTTGAAGCTCTTAATTCATTTAAGGAATTAATCAAAGAAGATTCATCGGAGTTTGAACCCCGGCTTTATCTCGGAGATACTTACATTAAACTTCACGAATACGATTCCGCCCGCGCCGTTTACGACACATTAAAACATTGGGATTTGGATTCCACACAGCTGGCGCTGGTTGATATGCGCTACAAATGGATTCCGCCGACCGGATTTTACGGTTTTATCGAAAGTTTTCCTTCTTCAATCGGTTTTGCGCCCTCCGTTGCATTTTATACGGACAACATCCATTTCAGTATGGTTGATTACGGCGGTACGCTGGAATTCGGGGCGCTTTCGTGGCTTTCTTTCGGATTGGGAATAAACAGAATGACGCTTTCGAGCGAGTACGGGTTCCGAGATTTTGCGCTGCTGAAGTTTTCACTTTTTGCCCATTATCGGGATTATCTTTCCGGTTCGGTTTCGTTCGGCTCGATGAAGACGGCAAATCTGAATCCCTACTCCGATATTGAAGCGCGGGTAAAATATGAAAAGAAGGATACATTAATGGTTGAAGGTTATTACGTTAATCGCGACGCCGGATTGCTTTTATATTCTCCCGGATTGATAAACAGCGTTTGGAGTACGGATTCGCCCCGTATTATTGCCTCGATATACAGAATAGGAGGTTACTGGCATCATAAATCGGGTTTACGTTTTAGAGGTCATTTTGATTACATCGCGATTTCCGATCAGAACGAAGGGAATTACTTCCAGTTTAGAATCGGAAAGCAGTATGATAACCTCGAAGCGGGCTACGAATATTATTATGCAAATTTTAAATACGATAAAAGTCTTTATAAAGATTCGACTGTTCTTGCTTCAAATCGTCCTTACTATTATTCGCCTCAGAACTTTAACACACACAGCGTATATGCCGATTATCTGATGCAGGACGATAAGGACTTGACGATTAAAATCGGCGGAAAAGTCGGCTACGCTCCTTTGTCCGGATTTGTAATTTTTGAAGGTTACGGGAAAGTCGAATATCGTCCGTTTGAAGGTTTAACCGTTACAGGACAGTTCGGCGCGGGAAATTCTTCAAGAGATATTTCAAATTATCGTTCCTATTCGGGCGTTATATCCGCATACTGGAACATTTATCCTTAAAAGGAGTTAATTAAAAAAAACT
>JALWEC010000518.1 GCA_027036655.1 Melioribacteraceae bacterium | reverse complement strand
AATCAATCTAAGATTGCTTGATTTGAATGACGGAGTTCTTGAAAAATATATTTTCAACTAAGTTTGACTTTTTGCCTTTTTATGTATTAATTCATTTAAATATTTGAACTTTATCAGTTTTTTTAGGTTATGCAAAGGTTTCTATTAATGGTTAACAACAACTTAGTGTGGCAATAATCGTTTTAACGGTTTGTAGTTGTAAAAAATAAATAATATTTTATTCCCCGAATCGCTGATTAATCAATTGTTCCTTTTTACTTAAATCCGGATTGATTATCTTAGAAAAATTAAAAATTTATTTTGAGGAAAAAATGGCAAAAATACCCGGATTCAAAGCGTACGACATCAGAGGGAAAGTTCCTTCCGAATTGAATAATGAACTTGCATATAAAGTGGGGCGAACGTTCGCGACTCTGCTTAAAGCAAAGAAAGTATTGATTGGCTACGATGTTAGAAAATCCTCCCCCGATTTGGCAAAACACCTCGCGGAAGGTTTAACCGACGCCGGAGCGAATGTAATCAATCTCGGATTATGCGGAACCGAGATGATTTATTTCGGCGTGCCTCATCTTGACGCCGATGGCGGAATAATGATTACGGCAAGCCACAATCCGCCGGAATACAACGGACTAAAGTTTGTCAAAAGCGGTTCGCGTCCCATGGGGTACGATTCGGGTTTGGATAAAATAGAAGAAATGATTTTAAATGACGACCTCGGCGAAAAATCCGCGGAAAAAGGTAAAGTAATCGATTACGATATAATGGATGACTTTATCGATTCGCTGAGCAAAGTTTACGACCCGAAAAAAATAAAACCTTACAAAGTTGTGGTAAACGCCGGAAACGGATGCGTTGGTCCGGCTTTAGATGCAATCGAACAGTATCTTCCGATTGAAATGGTGAAAGTTTTTCACGAACCCGATTCCGATTTCCCTAACGGCGTTCCCAATCCTCTCCTCCCGGAAAACCGCCAGGCTACGATTGACGCTATCAATAAAAGCGGCGCGCATCTCGGCGTAGCGTGGGACGGCGATTACGACAGATGTTTTTTCTTTGATGAAAAAGGAGAGTTTATAGAAGGCTACTACATTGTGGGACTTCTCGCAAAATCAATTTTGAAAAACAATCCGGGAGAAAAAATAGTTCACGACCCGCGCCTCGTTTGGAATACGATTGACGTCGTAACCAAGTCGGGCGGAGTTCCGGTGCTTTCAAAAAGCGGGCACGCTTACATGAAAGAGAAAATGCGCGAAGTTAACGCGATTTACGGCGGCGAAATGTCGGCTCATCACTACTTCCGCGACAACAGCTATTCCGACAGCGGAATGATTCCGTTTCTTCTCGTGCTGCAATTGATGTCCGAAGAAGATAAACCTCTTTCGGAGCTTGTCGGCGCAATGATTAAAGCGTATCCCTGCTCGGGCGAAATTAACACGCGATTAGACGACCCGCAGGCTAAACTCGAAGAGATAAAAGCTAAATATAAAGATGGGGAAGTAAGCTATCTTGACGGAGTGAGCGTTGAATATGAAACTTGGCGCTTCAACGTGCGTTTAAGCAACACGGAACCGCTGATACGGCTTAACGTGGAATCGAAAGGAGATATTGAACTGATGAAAGAAAAAACCAAAGAGCTTTTGGATTTAATCAGAAGTTAGGAACACTTTTATCTTTTAAGCGTCATAAAAATTAAAAAGAGGAAAAAATGAACGATAAGGAAAAATCGTTGGCGGTTGAAAAACTGCTTAAAAACAAACTGAAAAATGTCAGCATCGGAGAGTTGGAAGATAAAATAGGCAAAGTAATTTCCGAAAGCGTGGGAGAAGATTATCTCTGCACAATCAGCGATGTTAAATATTCCCTTTTCAGCGGCGCGGAATTTAAGATAAAAGTAGAGCTTACTTACAACGAGGAAGAATAAAAAGCCGAGTGATATTTAACATCTAAATGTTGAATTGAAAATTTGCGGCAGTTTGGTCATTGGTCAATAGTTATTGGTTAACGGACGGATGGGAATGTTGAGCTTTTATTGCAATCTGTTAAAATCCTATTTTTCCGTGGTATCCGTGTT
>JALWEC010000517.1 GCA_027036655.1 Melioribacteraceae bacterium | reverse complement strand
CCGTAGCTCGATTTCTTTACAAACTCGATTCTTGTGTAAACGGTTAGCTCGTCGTCTAAATACGCAGGCTTAAAATAATCGGCTTCGTTATGCGCCATTATGAAATAGGACTGATTTTGAAAGAACTCCTTGAGAGCATATTTTCTGACCATTTCCTTGGCAAACTCAAGTCGTGCGTCTTCAAAATAGTTAAAATAAACCGCATTGTTGCATACGCCAAGCAAATCGACTTCATGAAATTTAACTTTTTCTTTTACCGTATGATTAAACTTTGTTAAATCAAATTCCTTTTTCATATCAATTGCCAAATACTTTTGATAGAATAGTTTTTGCTTTTTCAACTTCATCAAACGAAACATACAAATCAGTTACGGCGCGTATTTTTTTTCTTTATTAAAAATTAAAAATATAATCATCAACAGAGAAATCGCCAAACTTATTACAGGAATTAAGTAAGGATAAGTAGTGTAAAATGTTTTTTCACTTTCCGGATAAACTTTAGCGACTAAAACCGTTTGTGTAAAAAGATTAGTTTCAGCGGTAACTTTTCCTGTCGGAGAAATAACGCAGCTTATTCCGCCGTTGGCATCGCGGATAACCCAGCGGCGGTTCTCAACCGCACGCAAAATGGAATACGCCGCGTGCTGATAAGGCCCGCTCGTATTTCCGTACCAGCTGTCGTTTGTAATAACGGCGAGCATGTTTGCGCCTTTCCGTACAAACTCGGCAACATACTCGGGATAAATTGATTCGATGCAAATAAGCGTCCCGATTTTAAGCGAATCCGAAAGGGTGAAATTTACCGGACCTTCGCCGACGTTCCAACTCGAGATACCGACATTCCATCTGAAAAATTTCTCGAGAAAGGGAAATTCCTCAACAAGAGGAATTTTTTCGCCAAACGGCACAAGCTTTTCTTTGTGGTATTCCTGAATTCCCTTTTTATGCGGCGTGAAAAAGTAAGCGGCATTGTATGTTGTATAATATCTATCACTGTTTTTTATTCTCTTGGCGTCCGGCGGAGCGTTTAGAGAATCGTAAAAATTTATGTCGGGCATTCCCGTCAAAAGATAAACGCTGTTTGTATCCGCAAATTGATGAAAATGGCGAAGCTCGCGCCAATATGAAGGCGCAGTCAAATATACGGGGAGAGCGGACTCGGGAAACAGAATCAGTTTTGCGCCCTTTTCAATCGCCCTTTGAGAGAGTGAAAAGTAGAGATTAATTTGTTCGTGAAGATTTCCCGCGTCCCACTTTTTCCATGGGTTTAAGTTCGGCTGAACCAATCCGACCGTTACAGGTTTACCGTCGGACGTATCATAATTTCCTGAGTTGTAGGAATAAAAAATCGGAACAATAAAGAAAAGAATAGCGGCTGTAAAATATTTGTCCGCTAACTTTCTGTTTCCTCTAAAATTTCTCAGCGTTTCAAAAAGAAAATAATTGATAAAAACAATAATCAGCGTCAATCCGTAAACTCCGACAAGATCCGCAATTTGTATGAACGAGTTAAAGTAAGGCTGACTGTTGCCCAGCGTAAGCCACGGGAAACGGAAATCTGTTACGCTGTACAAAAATTCATACGAAACCCAGAAAAAAGGGAGAAGCAGAAAAGCAAGATTCCGCCTTATTTTCTTTTTTGCAAGATAAAAAAGGGAGGAGGGAATTAAAAAAAGAAGCGGATTAAAAAAAAGTAAAACAGTTCCCGATATCATAAGAAAAGGGTCGGCGTCTTTCGTCCAGCTCCCAACCCAGTAAAGCGTAATTAGGTTGAAAACAAATGCGAACAGATAAGTAATTCTGTTAATTTCAGCTAAGCCATTTCTTCTATCGAAAAGATAAAAGAGGGGAATCAGCGCAATAAAAGCAAGCAGATAGAAATGAAACGGCGGAAAAGAAAGTCCGAGTAAAACGCCTGACGTTACCGCAAGAAGCTGGTGTCGGCGGTTTTTTTTATTTTGCGGAAGCAAAGTAATGTTCATAATTCAACCGCTATTCAATTTTTTTTCTTGTTGTAAAAATATTTAGCTATAAAAAAGAGAACTACGGCGCCTGTTAAAATTAAGCCGTAAGT
>JALWEC010000516.1 GCA_027036655.1 Melioribacteraceae bacterium | reverse complement strand
GGTAATAACAATCAAAGTCCTAATTGGCTCTGAAAACAGAGTAAAAATAGAAGCGACTGCCGAAGCTTTCGGAAAGTTCTTCGATGAAGTTTCTGTAGAGGGAGTTTCGGTTCCTTCCGGAGTTTCAGATCAGCCCTTCGGCGAGGAAACTTATACGGGAGCCGAAAACCGCGCGCGTGAACTTCTGCGTATTTATCCTGACGCAGATTTTTTCGTAGGAATAGAAGGAGGCGTTCAGCTGTTAAGCGGTATTTGGTTCGGATTCGGAGCCGTTGCAATTTTAGACGCTTTTGGGAATCTCGGTCGGGGAACTTCGCCGCAGTATGAACTTCCGGAGAAGATTATCGAAGAATTAAAAAACGGGAAGGAACTCGGGACGGTAATCGACGAACTGAGCGGCGATACTAATACAAAAGTAAAAGGAGGCGCAATCGGCTTTTTTACGAACGGCGTTTTTCAAAGAAAAGATTTGTATGTAACCGGCGTTCTCGTCGCCTTAATTCCGTTTCTGAACAAGGGAATATTCTTTAATGAAAAATAAAACGGGACAAAAACGTATTTACCTAATCGGCTTTATGACGAGCGGAAAAACGACTCTCGGGAAAATTTTGGCTAATGTCCTCGGCTGGGATTTTTACGACTTGGATAAAGTGATTGAAGAAGAACAGAAGATGCATGTTCACGAAATATTTACAAATAAAGGAGAAGAGTTTTTCCGGAATTACGAAGTGGGAAAATTGAAAGAGCTATCCGAAAAAGAATATGTTGTGATTTCGCTCGGAGGAGGAACTCCTACAAATGATTTTGTTGTTGATTTTATTAATCGAAACGGTTTTGTGATTTATTTAACAGTTAAACCGGAAAATCTTTACAAGCGCTTAAAAAATAAAATCGACAGACCTCTCTTTAGAGACTTGGTTTTATCCGAAAATATCACCGAAGAAGAATTTACCAAAAAGATTTCCGCGCTTCTTTCGGCAAGAGAAAAATTTTATAAAAAAGCGGATTTGGAAATTTCATCCGATGCTACAAGAATAGGGAAAACCGTTGATTTTATTGCCCGAAAACTACATGGAGCAATTGATGAAAAAGCTTAATCTTAATTTGCCCGATAAAAAAATCGATATCTTCGCCGGAGAAGGGGCTTCCGATTTACTCGCTTCACCCAAGATTAAAAAACTTACAACCGAAAATGTTTTCATCGTTGTCGATAAAAATGTGCTTAAGCTTTTCGGCGATTTAATAAACGGCTTAGCTTCAAAATTTTCCCGCTCTTATGTTTATCCCTTTAACGCTACGGAAAAGAACAAAACATTCGCCGGAATCGAAAAGATTTATTCCACTATGCTGAAAAAAAAATTCGGGCGCGATACAACCGTTGTGGCAATCGGGGGAGGAGTTACTGGGGACACCGCGGGTTTCGTTGCCGCTACATTTTCGCGAGGCGTCAAACTGGTTCACATTCCCACAACTCTGCTCGCGGCTGTCGATAGCTCAATCGGTGGAAAAACGGGGATCAATTTTGCCGACACAAAAAATATTATCGGCTCGTTTTATCAGCCGGAATTAATCTTAATTGATTCGCGGTTCATTAAAACGCTTGATAAACGGGAGCTAATTTCAGGACTCGGCGAAATAATAAAATACGCTTTTTTAACGAATGAAAAATTTTTCAATTTTATTTCAAAAAATATCGGTAAGTTTTTCAGCTACGATAAAAAAGTGTTGGATAAAATAATTTTTGATTCGGTTAAATTTAAAATCAACGTGGTTGAACAAGACGAGATGGAAACCGGATTAAGACAAATCTTAAATCTCGGACACACTTTCGCTCACGCTTATGAAATTGAAAAGGATTACACTCTTCGTCACGGCGAAGCGGTTATTGCCGGAATTGTAAGCGCCGTTTTGCTCTCGGAAAAAATGGGGCTGCTCGCGCCCGGCTTGAAAGAAAAATATTTCAGACTGCTTGCCGCAATTCCGCAGCTTACAATTAATCTGAAAGGAATAAACGCTTCCTTTTGTTACAAAGTTATGCTTCACGACAAAAAGAATCGCGACGGTAAAGTTAAGTTT
>JALWEC010000515.1 GCA_027036655.1 Melioribacteraceae bacterium | reverse complement strand
ACCGTTATAAATATGATTAAAAAAATTTTTAGACTTCAAATATAATAAAGATAGAAGATAAGAGAAGTTTTATTGCCGAAAAAAGGTGTAGAGGGTCAAAGGCGTAAAGGTTCAGAGGCGCAAAGAAACAAAGAGCCCGAGAGATAAAGCGGGAAATGAATCCTTGTTGGATGAATGGGCGACTGGATTTTGCGTTTTGCATCTCACGTTTCACGTCTTGCATTTATTATCCGCGAAAATCAGAACAAATCCGCGTTATCCGTGTTCTATTTTTTGCTTGGGTGAATTAATCCGCTATCGCAGACAACTGATCCCCTCGCTTCGACAGAAATTCTTCCGCATATTTTTGAATTAACTCGGTTCTTTCTTATTTTTGCAGATTAATAAAATTTATAACACAGGAAAAACATAATGAAATTCAGCAAATCATATATTCCAACGATGAAAGAAGTCCCTTCGGACGCAATAATTCCAAGTCATATTTTAATGCTTCGTTCCGGAATGGTGCGAATGCTTTCGGCGGGAATTTATTCCTTTCTGCCGCTCGGCTATAAAATGATAAAAAAAATTACGACAATAATCCGAGAGGAAATGGACGGAATCGGGGGGCAGGAATTTCATCTGCCGGCGCTTAATCCCCGTGAAATCTGGGAACAGACCGGGCGCGTCGAGGCATTCGGCGATACTATGTTTCACGTTAAAAATCGGGACTATGTGCTTGCTCCGACGCACGAAGAGATTATGACATACCACGCAAAAGGAAATATCAAATCGTACAAAGAAATGCCTCAAATTTGGTATCAGATTCAAACCAAGTTCAGAAACGAAGCAAGACCGAGAAGCGGAATTATCCGCGGAAGGCAGTTTTTGATGAAAGACGCATATTCTTTCGATTCGTCATTTGAGGAACTGGATAAATCTTATGATTTGCATTACAACGCTTATCGCAGAATATTTGACCGATGCGGAATTAAATATTTTGTGGTCGGCGCTTCGAGCGGCGCGATGGGAGGCAATAAATCGGAAGAGTTTATGGTTAAATCCGACGCCGGCGAAGACACAGTGGCATATTGCGAACATTGCGGATACGCCGCCAACATTGAGGTTGCGACGTCAAACATTGAAGCGGTAAAACGCTATGATGAGAGCAAAGAAATTTATGAAATTTCAACGCCGAACATAAAAAGTATCGACGAGCTTTGTGAGTTCCTCGGAATAGATGAGAGAGAAACTGCCAAATCCCGCATTTATATTTTTGAAGAGAAGCCGGTTCTTGTGTTGATGTCCGGCAATGACGAAGTTAACGAAACAAAGCTGGAAAACGCTCTCGGCGGAACCGTTCGTCCCGCGCATCCGGAAGAGCTGAAGGAGATTTCGGGCGCGGATGCGGGGTCTATCGGACCAATCGGTTTTGAATATCGAATTATTGCAGATCTCCGACTCAAAGATGGAAACAATCTTTACAGCGGCGCAAACAAAAATGATTATCACATCGGCGGAATTGACCTTAAACGCGATTTACCCGATTTGGAGTACTTTGATTTACGCACTGTGGAAAAAGGAGAAAAATGTACGCGCTGCGGAGAAGAGCTTGACGTATTTAAGGCAATTGAGCTTGGTCACATTTTTAAACTCGGCACAAAATATACCGAAGCTCTCGGAGCTACTTTCTTAAATGAAAACGGCAAGGAGAATCCGATTGTTATGGGAAGTTACGGAATCGGAGTAGAGCGCGTTTTGGCTTGTTACGTAGAGCAGAATTTTGATGAAAAGGGAATCGTGTGGGATGAGCATCTCCGTCCGTTTGATATTCATTTGCTCGGTTTGAATATGAAGAAAGAACCTGTCATCAAAGCTTCGGAGGAAATTTATTCAAAACTTAAGGAAGCTGGGTACGATGTTCTTTTCGACGACAGAAATTCCGTACAAGCCGGAGTAAAGTTCAACGATGCGGATTTAATCGGCGTTCCCGTTCAGTTGATTGTCGGCGAAAGAGGATTAAAAGAAAATAAAGTTGAAGTGAAAATTCGTAAAACCGGCGAAAGATTTAACGTTGAACTTGAAAATATTCTTGAAG
>JALWEC010000514.1 GCA_027036655.1 Melioribacteraceae bacterium | reverse complement strand
AACGTTACTTGCTTTCTTTCATTCCGAGTTTCTTCTCCAACGCTTTCAGCTCATTAATCCGTTTATTTAACAGCTCAAGCTTTTTCTCAATATCGCTCTTGTACTCGTTATAATCCCAGTAGCCGCGCTGTTCAAAGTAATCCTTAAAAAGCCAGTTATGCTTAAGCGCTTCCATATCTTCGGAGAATCTGACCGAGCCTAATTTAATTTCCGCAACAGTTTCGGAAAGCTGCCTTACCATTGTGCGAAGGCTATCCTCTGTCGCCTTATCTCCTACAAGCACACCGAGCGCGCCTTTTCCTTCGCGAATATCTTTTATCATCATCCCGACTTCCGCCGTGGTCGAATCAACTGATTTTAAGATAGAGTTTAAGTTTTCTCCCATCTTATCGATTAACGCCGCAATGTTGTCAAGGTCAATGGTCATAGTGGCGAGAGAAGTATCCGCCGTTTTAACAATGTGAACCGTACTCTTGTAAAGCTCGTCGTCGTTAACCAGTTTCCCGATAGTGCCTTCCCCTTTGTTTATCTTTTCAAGCACAATCCCGAAATCTTTCATCATCTTTTTGGCGTAATCCATAATTTCGTTCGTGCTGTTTAACATCTGTGTAATGTTAACCGGAGATTTCGATTGAATAACCGTCCCTTCGGAAACTATCGGCAATTTATCCGAGCCTGCGGAAACTGCGACATATTTTTCTCCGATAACTCCCTTTGTTTCAATGCTTGCCTTGCTGTTTAAACGCACAAACGAAAGGGCGTCGTTGCTGATCTGCATATCAACTTCCACAAGTCCGAGTGAATCCGGAACAAGAGAGACCTTACTGACATTGCCTATTTGATAACCGCTAAGTCTTACAGGCGAACCGTTTTTTAATCCGCCTATATCTCTAAAAAAAGTTTTAATTGTAGTTGTCTTTGTAAAAAGAGCGTTTTTATTTCCGATAACAAAGAGCATTGCGACAAACAAAATTGTTCCGAGAAAAATAAATAGTCCCAACCGCGCTCCTTTTAAACTTCTAAGCATCTTCTACTCCGCTTCGGTTAAAATTTCATTGCTGAAAAAGTTCTTAATAAATTTATCATCTTTTTCCTTAATTGTCTCAAGTTTTCCTTCTATGTAGAGTTTCCCTTCTTTCAAGAAAATCACGCGGTCCGAAATAATCTGAGCGCAGATTAAATCGTGTGTAACTACGATTGATGTTGTTTTCAATTTTCTCTGAAGAGAAAGAATCAGACTACTGATTTCCTTCGATGTAATCGGGTCAAGTCCCGTAGTGGGTTCGTCGTACAGAATCACTCGCGGCTCCGTAATTATTGTTCTTGCCAATCCGATTCGCTTTCGCATTCCGCCGGAAAGTTCGGCGGGCATTTTATCTATCGCCTCGCTCAGGTCAACAAGTTCTAACGTCTTTTCAATTTTATCGTTGATTTTTTCAGCGGGGAGTTTAGTTAATTTTCGCAAAGGGAAAGCGAGATTATCCCTAACCGACATCGAATCGTACAGCGCGCCGCTTTGGAACAGAAATCCTATCTGCTTCCTTGTTTCAAGGAGTTTCTTTTCTTTCATCGTTAGAATATTTTCATCTTCAAAAAAGATGGCGCCCGCGTCAGGTTTAAGCAAACGGACTATCGACTTCAGCAACACGCTTTTCCCCGTTCCGCTTCTTCCGAAAACTATCAGGTTTTCTCCTTCGAGAACATCAAAGGAAACATCGTCAAGCACTTTTTTTTCGCCAAAACTTTTTGTGAGATTTTCTATTCGTATGATTTTATTTCTCGCCACTACATCATTCCGAGTTTAACCATAATCATATCGATAAAAATAATAAGAAGGGAGGAAGTTACCACCGCGCTTGTAGTTGAAAGCCCTACGCCTACCGTTCCCCCCTCTGTTGTAAATCCTTTGTACGAGCCGACAATCCCGACCATAAATCCGAAGAAAAATGTTTTTATCATTCCCTGCAGAATGTCATTCATGTCAATGTAGGAAATCATTGAATTAAAGTAGTAAGTTATGTTCATCTGCTCCTGGAGAAAAGTCGCAAGATAGCCGCCGATAACAGAAATGAAAATTACGTAAACCGTAAGAAGAGGGAGAATCAGCGTTGACGCCGTAACGCGCGGAACGACAAGAAACTTAAACGGATTTATACCGGAAACTTCCATTGCGTCGATTTGCTCCGTTACGCGCATCGAGCCGAGTTCGGCTCCGATGCCCGAGCTTACGCGTCCGGCGAAAAGAAGCGCGGTCAGTATCGGCGCAAACTCCCTTAAGATTGAAATACCGAGAGAGCCGGGAATAAAATCGGTCGCGCCGAGCGGTTCAAGCACAAAGTAACTTTGAAGCGCCATAACAAAACCGATTATAATTCCCATAGTACTGACAATGGGAAGCGTTTTCATCCCGAAATCCGCCATGTGCTTTTTAGTTTCCTCAATCTCGTAAGGCGGAATAAAGAAGTACTTAAAATACTCGACAATAAAAACGGTTATTCCTCCCAGCATTGCAAAGAAATTATAGAGCTTTTCTTCGCCTGTCAATCGCTTGCCATATATAAGCTGAGGAGTTTTCACTTTGTTATTTGACGATTGCCTTAATTAATTTCGGGGATTTGGTTTTTTCCTTGCTGAATTTCAGCGCATTCAGAATACGCGCCTTAACATTTTCAATTTCTTCCTTTTTATCCGTGAAAATTTTTGCGACAACTTTATTCTTTTTTACGCGGTCTCCAATATTCGGATAGAAAATTATTCCCGCTTTCGGATCGATTTTATCTTCCGCGCGTAATCTTCCCGCGCCGCACTGCAGCGAAGCCATACCGATTTCATAACTGTTAACGGATTTCAAATAACCGCCCTTGACGACGGTAACATCTTCGGTGAACTTTGACTTCTTATATTTATCCGGTTTATCCAAAAATGTTATGTCTCCTTTCTGCGCCGCGGTTATTTCCTTAAATTTGTCGAACGCCTCTCCGCTCTTAATTTTTTCCCGAGCAACATCAAATCCCTCCTCTATCGATTTTGCCTTACCGCCGAGCATAATCATGGCTCCGGAGAGAATTTCCACCAGTTCGCTCAATCCGTAAACATATTCTCCTTTGAGCACCAAAATCGATTCGTAAACTTCTAACCAGTTCCCGATATAATTTCCCAGCGGCTGATTCATATCCGTAATAAAGGCGATGCTTTTTTTCTTAAACCGTTTACCGGTGTTTACCAAAGATTTAGCGAGAGTTTTGGCGTCTGAAAGCTTTGACATAAACGCGCCGGAACCGGTTTTAACGTCGAACACAAAGCCGTCCGCGCCTTCGGCTAACTTCTTGCTCATAATACTCGCTGTGATCATCGGAATCGATTCGACCGTTCCCGTAACGTCCCGCAGAGAATAGATTTTCTTGTCGGCGGGCGCAATTTCCTTTGTCTGCCCGATTAGCGCCAGTCCGTGTTTCTTAATCATGGCGATATACTGTTTCAACGTAAGCTGCGTTGTAAAGCCGGGAATCGACTCAAGTTTATCAAGCGTTCCGCCAGTGTGCCCCAAGCCTCGTCCGGAAATCATGGGAACATTTACGCCGGCAGCCGCCACAATCGGAGCAATCATCAGGGAAGTTTTATCCCCGACTCCCCCTGTGGAATGCTTGTCAATCTTTCCACCCGGAATATCGCTTAGGTCAACAACCTTTCCGCTGTAAAGCATTGCTTCGGTTAAAGCTGCGGTTTCTTTTTTATTCATACCGTTTATAAAATTCGCCATTAGAAAAGCGGTTATCTGGTAATCGGGAATTTCTTTTTTTGTAAGTCCGGAAATGAGAAAATTTATTTCATCGGGGGACAAACTTTTTCCATCTCTCTTTTTCTTTATTATTTCAACAGCGTTCATGATTTATCCTAATTTTATTGACTTAAATATAATTTTTTTTAGAACCTAAAAAAATTAAAATGATTTTACCTCAAGCGGCGCTCTCTTTTTATTCTTAATTTCAATAACTTCCGCCGCAATACTTACGGCAATTTCTTCCGGACTTTCGGACAATATTCTCAAACCTATCGGGGCATGTACTTTCTCAAACAATCCTTTTTTTACTCCTTCCTTTTGGAGCAATTCAAATATTAAGTCAATTTTTTTCCGGCTTCCCATCATGCCGATGTATTTAACGTTTTTATTTATTACGGAGCCGAGCGCATCCTTATCGCTCGTATGCTGCGGAGAAACAATTACAATAAATGATTTATCGCTTTCCGTAATGAAATCGCCGACGTTTTTATATGACGTAACTATTCTTTCGTCGGCATAAGGATTTGGAATTTGTTCAAAGATGTAGTCGCGATGATCAAAAACAACGGTGCGAAAACCAAGCGCGGAAAACTGCCGGCAAACCGCGACGCCCACATGACCGCTTCCTACAACGTAAACCGTTGTCTCAAATCCGAGCGGCTCGCGTAATTCCCAAACATTATTGTCCGACAAAATGAATTGATTTTCCAATTTATCCGGATTTTCATCATAAGAAAAGAATTCGGGAGAAACTTTTAACACTCCGTTTTTATTTAAAGAAAAGTTTTTACCGATTTTTTCAACCTCGCTCAAGTCCTTATTTGTAAGATACTTGACGATAATCGTCTGCCTTCCGCCGCAAATCAGCCCCGATTTTTCTTCGTCGGTATCGCGGCTGTGCCGAAGTCTGTGGATTTCGGCGCTGCGATTTTCTTCGGCGAAATTCCGGTTAACTTCCTTGACGAGATTAAACTCCATAACGCCGCCCCCGATTGTTCCGCTTTGACTTCCGTCGGCGGCGACAGCCATTTTAAAACCTTTGCGTCCGGGAGTGGCGTCCGACGAAGCGGCGACTATTAGAAGCGCAACATCAATTCCAAGCGAAAGTTTGTTCTGAATAAAGTTCCAGAAATCGCGTTCTCGCATAATCACACAACTTGTTTGGAATGCAGGGCGAGCAAAACTTTTTCGGGCGTCATCGGAGACGAAAGAGGAATCTCTTCCGAAACGCCAAATGCTTTTAGTCCGTTACGCAAAGCGAAAAACGTCCCGATGCCGTACATAAAGGGAGGTTCGCCGATAGCTTTGGAATTAAACGGTCCGTTGGGATTATGCGGATTCTCAAGAAAACGTATTTCCACATCGGCGGGAGCAGAAAAGATATCGGGTATTTTGTATGTAGAAAGAGAATTCGACAAAAGTCGTCCATCTTTATTCTGCACAAGCTCTTCCATCGTAACCCAGCCGATTCCCTGCATAATCGCCCCTTCGGTTTGTCCCAAATCTATTTGGGGATTCAAACTCTCCCCGAAATCGTGAACGACCTTGACGCTGTCAACAGTGTAAGTCCCGAGCAAACCATCAATTGTAACCTCGGTAAAAGCAACGCCGAAAACGTGATAAGCAAACGGCTGACCTTGATTCTTTTCCCTGTCGAAAAAGATGTCGGGCGTCGCATAAAAAGCGTGAGACGAAAGACTTACTCTTTCAAAATAGGAACGCCAAATTAATTCTTCCCATTTCATTTTAGTCTTATTTCCTTTGATGAAAACAGCTTCATCAATAATTTCAATATCTTCAGGGTTTACGCTAAATATCTCCGCGGCTTTTTTGCGCAGCCGTTCCAATATATTTTTGCTTGCGATTATTGCGGCGTTTCCGTTTAAGTCCGCTCCCGTACTTGCCGCAGTAGGGGAAGTATTTGAAACTCTCGTCGTGTTTGTGGATTCTATTTTGATTCTATCGAGATTTACGGAGAAAACTCTCGCGACCGCTATCCTGATTTTTTCGTTAACGCCTTGTCCCATTTCAATCGCAGCCGTGCTGACGCCAACGCTTCCATCCGTGTAAATATGAACCAAAGCTGAAGCCTGATTCAAGAAACTTGAAGTAAAAGATATTCCGAAAGTAATCGGCATTACGGCGAACCCTTTCCTGTAGCGGCTTTGCGAGTTATTAAAGAGATTGATTTTATCAATCGTCTCTTTCATCGAAAATGATTCTTCGGCTTCACTCCAGCATCTTTCAATTTGATTATCCTTAACTTTCTGTCCGTAATAAAATATATCTCCTTCCCGGAGCAAATTTTTCTTCTGCAATTCCCACGCGGGAAGTTTCAGTTTCTCTGCCAATTTATTCAGAGCGGCTTCAATTGCGAACATTCCCTGCGGACCTCCAAAACCTCTGAAAGCCGTATTGGGCGGGAGGTTTGTTCGGCACGCTAATCCGGTCGCTTTTACATCGGGGATTCTGTAACTGTTTGTAGTGTGGAACAACGAGCGTTCGAGAACAGCAGTTGACAAATCGGCAACAGCGCCGGAATTCTGATAGTACGTAACCTCGTAAGCAAGAAGATTTCCGTTTTCGTCCGAGCCAAGCTTAAAATCAATAGAGTAGGGATGC
>JALWEC010000513.1 GCA_027036655.1 Melioribacteraceae bacterium | reverse complement strand
TCGCACCTCGCAATGACGAGACTGTGCAAAAATACATTGTCATTGCGAGCGAACGCAGTGAGCGCGGCAATCTCACTGGTATTCAACTTCAGCGGTTAAACCGTTTTTGAAAATTCGGTATTGGCATGTTTTCCGGTGAGTCCGCCAAGGCGAAGCCACGTCGCTTCGCTCCTCGCAATGACGAGACTGTGCAAAAATACATTGTCATTGCGAGCGAACGCAGTGAGCGCGGCAATCTCGCTGGTATTCAACCTCAGCGGTTAAACCGTTTTTGAAAATTCGGTATTGGCATGTTTTCCGGTGAGTCCGCCAAGGCGAAGCCACGTCGCTTCGCTCCTCACAATGACGCTATATTTTTAAATTACTTGCCGTTAAACTGCTTTCCTTTGGTGTGATATTTCTTTGAGTTATGCAAAGTTTTCTAAAATATTTATGAGTCCACTTAAAAAAGGTAATTTATTGAATAAGTACCAACACTATAAACCGTTAAAACGGTTATAAGAATTGTTAAGTTATTATTAACCCACGACTTAAGTCGTGGGTTAATAAAGCTATTGTAAAGACTTAAACCGTTTTAACGGTTTTTATTAGTTTTTTAAGTAAGCTCATTTATGTTATCGAAAATTGTGAACTCCCATTGCTCACTTAAATTTTTAATATCGGCTTAAACAGAGGTGTTTTTTGAATAAGTGTGAAATGCCGTTTCCTAATAATTTTTTATGTAGAATGATAATCCTTGTAAGCCATTGTTTTTTAATAAGTTAGAATAATGGAATTATTTGGCACGCGGTTTGTCTCTTTATAGGTGAATTAACAAAATGAGCAATAAAGATAAAAGGAGGTACAAAATGTGGCAGGCATGGACAAATGGAATTCTCGGTATTTGGCTGTTTATTGCAGCATTCTTAAATTTCTCCGCAACGGGAAATTTGTGGGATGACATCATAGTCGGCGTAATTGCCGCTATCGCAGGTTTTGCAATGCTTAAAGAGAAACCGTGGCAAGGTTGGTTAACCGGAATTATCGGAGTTTGGCTTGTAATCGCAGCATTTATTCCCAGCTTGGTTGTAGGAGCCGGAAACGAATGGAATGCAATTATCAGCGGAATTTTGTTAATGGTCGGAGGTTTCGGAGCTTTAAGCGGCGATACTAACGAATATCATACTGAAGCTCATTCTCATTAAAATGAGTGATAGTTTTTTTGACTCTGAAAGCAAGGAATTATGTGTAATGCTTAAGCTAAGATGTGTATGAGAGAAAAAGGAAGTTGAGTTTTTCAGCTTCCTTTTTTTATGAGCGAATAGTTTTAGAGTTTAGAAAAATTAATTGTATCTTCAAAAACCCCGGATTCAAAAATAGAATAATGGAAAGAGATGATTAAAAGAATATTGGTACCCCTTGATTCTTCAAAATATACGGAAAGCGCAATACAATATGCGATTATGATTGCGCGAAAGCACAAAGCTACAATTACCGGTATGACTATTGTTGATATTACTTCTTTCGATAAAGAAGAAGATTTTGTTCCTGTCGGTAAAGTTTATTGGGAAGGATTATTGGAAGAAGCTCAAATCAAAAATCTTAAAGCTCGACTCCATAGCGTTGAAAACAAGTTCGAACAAATGTGCGCCGCAGAAAAAGTTAATTTTGATTTGGAAGAGAGCAAAGGAATACCCTCCGAATGGATTTTGGAAAAAGCAAAATTTTTTGATTTGGTAATTATGGGAATGCGTACATATTTTGAAGTTGACAATCAAGACAGTTCCGGCAGTACGATTAAAAAAATATTGAATCACTCCGTTACGCCGATGCTTATTGTGCCTGAAAAATACGGCGAAATAAAGAATACGCTGATTGCCTATGACGGCTCGCTGCAAGCTACAAGGGCGCTGCAAGGATTTGTTCATCTTGCAGGGATTTTAAATTTTAATGTGAAGGTAATTTTCTCTTCATCCGACAAACAATATGCGCGCTTTTTAAGAAGAAATCTCAAAGATTTTTTTGAATTGTACGATATCGAAAACTTTGAATTTATTCATACCGAAGAAAATATTGTTGTTACAATTGACGAAAAACATTATAAACAAAATGACCTTTTTGTTCTCGGAGCGCATTCAAAAAATGCAATAAAAGAATTTTTTATCGGGAGTTTAACAAGATATTTAATTCGTCAAAACGATAAGCCGATTTTCCTCGGGCTTTAAATTTCGGAATATAATTAACATACTTTTTTGTGTAAAAAATTTTTTGTAATTAAATATTAAAGGATAAAATGAAAAAAACAGATTTTAATATCGGCAAACAAAAAAAGCCCGATTTGGAAATTAACAAACCTACAACGGCACAAAAGAATAATCCTTGGATAAACTTTTTTTGGTATCTGCTTCTTGCGGTATTTATCTATTATCTGTTTCAACCTATGTTTAGTCAGAAAAGCGTTGAAATCCCTTACAGCAAGTTTTTGAAATATCTTGATAACAATCAGATAGACTCATGCACCGTCTCGTCGAACAGTATAGAAGGGATTTTGAAAATTAAGGATAAGAAAACCGGAAAGAAAAAATACTTTACAACAGTTCCGCTTAAGGATGATAACCTTGCTCGGCAGTTGGAAAAACACGGAGTTAAATATAAAGCGGTAGTTCAAAACAACGCCTTAATGAACTTTTTGCTCTGGTGGATTCTTCCGCTATTCTTTTTCGGATTGATTTGGTTTTACATCTCAAAGAAAGCGGGAACGGCGGGAAAGTCATTTTTGAATCTCGGACAAAACAAAGTTCATATTCATCCCAATAATCTTCCGAAGGTTACATTCGACGATGTCGCCGGCGTGGAGGAAGCGAAAGAGGAATTGAAAGAAAGCGTGGATTTCCTGAAAAACCCGATGCATTTCCAGCGGTTGGGAGGAAGGATGCCGAAAGGCGTATTGCTTGTTGGACCTCCCGGAACCGGTAAAACTTTATTGGCGCGTGCCGTAGCCGGCGAAGCAGGTGTTCCTTTCTTTAATATTAACGGTTCCGAATTTATTGAAATGTTTGTAGGCGTAGGAGCCGCGCGTGTTCGTGATTTATTCGAGCAGGCAAAGGAGCAGGCTCCTTGCATTATCTTTATTGACGAACTGGATGCAATCGGAAGAGCCAGAGGCGGAGTTTCGGTAACAGGCGGTAACGATGAGAGGGAGCAAACTCTGAATCAGCTTCTTGTTGAGATGGACGGCTTCGACGCCGCAAAAGGCGTCGTTGTAATGGCGGCTACAAACAGACCGGAAATATTGGACAAAGCGTTGTTGAGAGCCGGAAGGTTCGACAGACAAATAGTTGTAGATAAACCGGATTTGAAAGATAGGATTGAAATTCTTAAGATTCACGCTAAACGAATTAAGATGGGAAACGACGTTGATTTGGAAGTTGTAGCGCAACGCACTCCGGGATTTGTAGGAGCCGATCTGGAGAACATTTGTAACGAAGCGGCTTTAATGGCTGCGAGAAACAATCATGAAAAGGTTTTGATGAGCGACTTTGAAATGGCGATTGACAGAGTAATCGCCGGACCGGAGAAGAAAAACAGAACTCTCGGCAAAGAGGAAAAACACAGGGTCGCTTATCACGAATCGGGGCATACATTGGTGGCGGAAATTGTTCCGACAGGCGAGCCGGTTCATAAGGTGTCGATTATCCCGCGCGGTATGGGCGCGCTTGGCTACACTTTGCAGCTTCCCGTTCACGAAAAGTTTCTTTCAACCAAAAAAGAGCTTAACGACCAGCTTGCAATATTGCTCGGCGGGAGAGTCGCCGAAGAACTGATTTTCGGGGATATATCGAGCGGCGCGTCAAACGACATTGAACGGGCAAGCGAGATCGCCAGGTCAATGATTTGTCAATTGGGGATGAGCGAGAAACTCGGACCGCTAACTTACGGCAAAAAGGAACAATCTATATATCTCGGTGTTGAATACGCGGAAGAAAAAAATTACAGCGAAGAGACTGCAAAGATAATTGACGAAGAGGTTAGAACTTTGATTGAAACAAATCACGCAAGAGCAAGAGAGATATTGGAAAAGAACAGAAAAACTTTGGACGCGCTCGCCGCCTTATTGGAGAAGAAAGAAGTTATTTCGGGCGAAGAAGTTAAGAAGATAGTTGACGATACGGCAGTCTATTTTTTGAGCGATAAAAAATAAAGAATGATTTAGAGAAAGGAGAAATCATGGCAAAAACAAGTTCCCAAGTGGATTTTGAAAAGATGACGATTAAGGAAACTCTCAAAGAGCTGAATGTTAATCCGAAAACGGGCTTGACCGAAGATGAAGTAAAAATCCGTCTTGAAAAGTATGGGACGAATGAACTCCCGGAGAAAGAAGAGACTACGTTACACAGAATTTTCAGAAGATTCTGGGGACCGATTCCCTGGATGATTGAAATTGCCGCAATCCTTTCCGCAGCGGTTCAGAAGTGGGAAGACTTCGGTATTATTATGACTTTGCTGCTGGTAAACGCCGGACTGGATTTCTGGCAGGAAAGTAAAGCGCTTAACGCTTTGAAAGTCCTAAAGAATAAGCTCGCCAGGAAAGCTACGGTTCTGCGCAACGGGAAATTCGAGAATATTGATGCGAAAGATATTGTTCCCGGCGATATTATTAAAATAAAGATAGGCGAAATTATACCGGCTGACGCTAAACTGATTCAAGGCGACTATATGCAGATTGATCAGTCGGCTCTTACGGGCGAATCCCTGCCGGTAACCAAAAAAGTAAACGACATTGTTTACGCAAATGCAATCGCCAAAAAAGGAGAAATGATTGCGGTCGTTACCACGACCGGATTAAATACATATTTCGGTAAGACGGTTGCGCTTGTAGCCAAAGCCGAGAAAGAACAGCAAAGTCATTTCCAGAAAATGGTAATCAAGGTTGGCGATTATTTAATATATGTTACCATTTTAATGGCGGCAATTATTCTACTCGCGGCGCTTTACCGCGGGGAAAATATGTTGGATATTTTCAGGTTTACTTTAGTGCTTACGGTCGCTGCTATTCCTGTGGCTTTGCCAGCCGTGCTTACGGTAACGATGGCGGTTGGAGCGGTAGCGCTGGCAAAAAAACAAGCTATTGTAAGTCGGCTTGCCGCAATCGAAGAACTGGCGGGAATTGACGTTCTCTGCTCGGATAAAACCGGAACTCTCACAAAAAACAAAATGACAATAGACAAACCTGTTCTTTACGGGAATTTTACCGAAAAGGATTTAATGCTTTACGCCGCAATGGCGTCAAAGGAAGAAAATAACGACCCGATAGAACAACCTGTGTTCACTTACATCAAGGAGAAGAATCTTACGAGTGAACTCGAAGAATATAAACAGGAAAATTTTATTCCCTTCGATCCCGTAAGCAAGAGAACGGAAGCGACAATCAGCCATGGAATTCATAAATTTACGGTAACCAAAGGCGCTCCGCAAGTAATTCTTAAACTGAGTAAAAATTCCGTGGACGAGAAAACGGTTCAAGAGAATGTTAATGATTATGCTGTGAAAGGCTACAGAACAATCGGCGTTGCAATTAAGGAAGAGGGAGATAAAGAATTTAAGTTTGTCGGACTGATCCCTCTGTTTGATCCTCCGCGCGATGATGCAAAAGATACTATCGCCGAAGCTCAAGATTTAGGTCTTAACATTAAAATGGTAACCGGGGATAATGTTGCCATCGCAAATCAAATTGCAACAAAACTCGGTTTGGAGCCGAATATATTGGAAGCTGAGAGATTAAAAGGCAATGAAGGAAAAGAATTTCTGGAGATGAGCAAATTTTTTGCTCCTGTTTTGTGCACTGGGACACCCTGAGCGAAAAAGTCATTCAAAATTAAAAATTTTAGCAAGATGTTTTTGTTGTTCAGTTAAAAACAAGTTTTTAGTTATTGTAATATCTGAATTAGAAACCTTAACTTTTATTGAATAAATGGTTTTCGCTATTTCTATAGCTTTTTCCGGTGTTAAATTGCTATTTAATTTTTTTAGCTGACGTTCGAGTTCTTTATAAACTTTGTAAGCCACAAATGAGACCGTGACATGAGCTTCTATTCGTTTTCGCAGTCTGTGGTAGATCGGACGTATTCTTAAATCGTGTTTAGATATTCTAAAAGCTTTCTCTATTTTCCAAAGATGTTTGTAGTTATCGATAATTTCTTTTCCCGATAGGTCCGTATTAGTGATGTAACCTTTGAGTCCATCCCACTTTCCATCTTGTTCAAATCTTTCTTTGTCAATATTTACTTTAACTTCTCCGTCAAGTCTCAGATATTTATTGTAACCTCTGTTATTGATATTGGCTTTTGTTAGTTTGCCGGAGATAATTTGCTTTTCAAGCCGTTTAAGCCCTCTGATACGATTAAATTTATCTTTCCGGGCTCTTT
>JALWEC010000512.1 GCA_027036655.1 Melioribacteraceae bacterium | reverse complement strand
GTTTTCCTTTAAACCACCGTCCGATTACGGTTGTAATTCCAACAATCATTGATTCTGCGCCAAGTCCGAAAACCAATCTTCCCAGAGCCATCACCCAAAGCTCGCCTCCGGAGAATGCCGTAATCAAAGCTCCGAAAAACACCAGGAGCGTAAAAGTAAATGTGGAAAGGCGCGTGCCGAATCTATCGATAATTATTCCGCCTATCAGCACCATAAAAATATTCGGGACGCTGTAAATACCAACAAGAAGTCCGATGTCGGAATCGGTAAAATGCAGCTGTTTGGAAAGAACGTCCGCCAGCGGAGAAATGCTGTCGTAAATGTAGTAATTGCCGAACATAGCAATACTTACAAAAACAAGCACCGCCCATCTGTAAAAAGCGGAAGGCTCGGGCTTCAGTATATTTTGATTGTCGTTTCTTAACGTCATAATGATTTTACATAAAAAGAGCGGCGATAAGCTGCCGCTCAATTTATCTTCAATATTTATTTCAAAATTAATTCATCTTTTTGGTTTGGATTGTATTTTGCTGAAAATCTTTCAGTTCCTTCAAAGGATATTTAATGAGAACGTATCCGAGAATTATAAATACCAGAACTCCCAAAGTCCAAAATCCTTCAAAATCTCCGGGTAATCCGAAAACTTCTTTCAAATTAATTCCGGCTCCTACAAAGCCGGCGAGTATTATTCCCACAAGCGCCTCGCCCGCTACAAGTCCCGAAGCAAGGAGCAGTCCGGTGTTATTGACTATGTCTTTTTCATCATCCGATTTTGCTTTCTTATCTGTAATTTTATCAACGATTAACTTAATCAATCCGCCGACAAATATTGCGAATGTCGTATTGAACGGAAGGTACATCCCGACGGAAATCAGCATCGGCGAAGGAGCTTTTACAAGAATAAGCGCAATTGCGAAAAACATTCCCGCGATAACCAGGGGCCAAGCCATTTGTCCGCCGACAATTCCTTTGCTTATCATCGCCATTAATCCGGCTTGCGGCGCGGGTAAAGCATCGCTTCCGATTCCGTTAGCTTGATGCAAAAGCATAATCGGGAAAATCATAACCATTGCCGCAAAAACGACGCCGATTAATTCCGCCAGCTCCATTTTCCACGGCGTTCCGCCCAGCATCTGTCCTACCTTCAGATCCTGCATCATATCGCCCGCGACGCCCGCCACAACGCAAACAACGGAAGCAATGGCTAAAGACGCTGCAACACCGTGATTGCCCGTTAATCCGACGAGAACCATCAAAACAGCTGCAATCAACAGAGTGGAAAGCGTTAATCCTGAAATCGGGTTCGAGGAACTTCCGATTACGCCGACCAAATATCCCGCAACCGCGGCAAAAACAAACGCCGCAATTGCCATTACCACAGCGGCTAAAATCGAAATTCCGATATCGTCGGTAAATAAATTGTAAACAACTATCATCGCAACAAAAATAACGCCGACTGAGATTAAGATTGTTCCGAACGGAATATCCTTTTCGGTTCTCAGCTGCGAATCGCCTTCGGCTTTCGCTTTTTTAATATCTTTAATTCCTTTCCCGATTCCTTGGATTAAACTTGAGCGCATACTGAAAAGAGTATAAAAAGCGCCGACGAGCATTCCGCCAACTGCAATCGGTTTAACGGTTGCGTCGTATGTCGATTTTGCAATCTGAATCCAATCGGTTCCGGAAGCCGAAAGAGAACTGACATCGCCGTAAACAAGGAAAAGCACAATCGGCATTAAAAAGAGCCATCCGAAAATTCCGCCGGAGAAAGTAATCGCCGAAAGTCTGTAACCGATAATATACCCTACGCCGAGAAACGCCGGAGAAGCAACGGGACTTGGAATCAGCATTCCCCCTTTCTGTTTGATTCCGGCGAGAACTTCGCCTTTACTGTTAAGCAAATTTATTTTGGAAAGTCCGAACTGGAAAAATCCTTTTACGGAATCTTTAATCAATGTTATTCCGTTGGGATTTTTAAAAATTTCAATTACGGAACCGAGCAGTAAAGTCCAGACGACATATTTCGCTCCGGTTTTTCCACCTTGCCCGGCTTTAACGATTTCGGTACACGCCTGACTTT
>JALWEC010000511.1 GCA_027036655.1 Melioribacteraceae bacterium | reverse complement strand
AAAACTGAGACCGCGCAACTGCGACAAAATCATTTTAATATCAAGGACTTTAGGAGTTTCATGCCCGTGAATTTCAAAATCATGTAAATCTTCGGGGAGCAAACTGCGCTGATTTTTATATAGTTTGTCGGTTGTAAAAGCTACGACCAATCCGATAACTATCAGAATTAACGTTAAAATTGTCGCTTTGGCGGGAAACAAGGAAAACATTACAAACGCTTCGTCTCCGCTTGTGGCTACCATTGTTCCAGTTAACGCTCCGAAGGAAACCACGCCATGAGCATAAAGCGAAACTACGGTGTAAGCTCCGAGACATCCGGGAGTAGCGCCCAACAGTATTCCGAGCATATATTGACCGAGCTTCGATTTTTTAAGTTTTTCTTCCCATTCCCCGTGAGTCATAACGTTAATGAACTCTATGATTAGCATCATTATCAATACAAATGACGTAATCATCAGGGATTGCTTTAATATTCCGATTATTGAATCTATATTCATTTTAAGTATATTTTTTATAATGATATAATTTGATGTGAATATAATTAAAACGATTCTGAAAATAACATTTATTAGAATTGGTAAAAATGCACGAAAGGAGATTCTTCATTTAATCGGCTGTTATTTGTGATATTAAGACGGCGACCTTCAGAATGACAATGGTATGATTTGATTTTACGTTTCAATTCCCTCTTACCTCTAACTTCTAACGTTTAGTTAACAATTTTTGTCCCTAATCCGCCTTGGAGGATTGCCGTTTATCGCGATAGGATAACCTAAACAATGAGGAATAATTTTGTGAACCGCTAAATCTAAAGTAAAATAAAACCGATTGTAGAGACGCCGCGTGGTGCGTCTCTACAGTCGAATGTGAAAATTATTTTTTTAATTCTTTAATCATATTCGCCGATAGTTTTCCCTCTTCCGATTTCGGACTTTTTCTTGCGACGTCTTTCCAAATTTTAACGGCGTTAGCCGTGTCTTTCTTAAAGAATAAAATAAGTCCTTTATTATATCTTGCATTCATGTCGTTGGGATCCAACTGTATTATCTTCTCAATAAAACTTTGCGACTTATCAAAATTCTTCTCTTGAAATGAAAGATAGGACGCTTCCATCAAAATTGATTTTGATTTTGGAGCGGCTTTAAGAAGTTTGTCGTAAACGCTAAGAGCTTTATCCATTTGATGTCCGGCTGCAAGATAATGCGCATATTCCAAGCCGACTGTCGTATCGGAAGGATGATTTGAGAAAGCCTTAGCAAGCGAATCTAATCTTTTATAATATCGCGGTAAAACGTCCGCCTTACTCGGACCGTTTGGATTTACCTTTCCGTGGATTGCGTCATTCGGCATCTTCCCGCGCGCGCCCTGATGAATCGCGTCGTTAGGCATTTCCGTTGTCGCAACGTTTTTGGTTTCGGATTCGGTTGATGATTTATCCATCAGCACAATAGCCAAAACTATCACTATGAATATTCCGAGATAAATGTAAATCGATTTAATCTTCATTGGTACTCCTATTATATTTTTTCAGTTTATAAAATTTAACTTTTTTGCGGTTCAATATCATTAACAAAATTAAGTATTGCCAAACCTATTATAAAGAAAATCCCGATCGAACTAATCGCATATCTCTGACTTCCGGTTAAATAACTGACAACGCCGAAAACAAAAGGTCCGAGAATTGCCGAGCTTTTTCCGAAGAATGAGAAGAAGCCGAAAAACTCGGTCTTTTTCTCATCGGGAGTTAAGCGGGACATCATACTACGGCTTGTCGATTGCGTTGCACCCATTACGCTTCCCGCGCCTAATCCGACTATATAAAAACTTAGCTTAATAAAATACTCCGGCGTAACATTCAGCGCTTTTGCCGAGATTACTACAAAATCCCCTTTTATATCGGAACTGACATACGCAAATAGAATTATTCCGACCCAGATAATTAACGACAAAACCAGCGACCTTTTCTGTCCGATAGAATCGGCTAAAATTCCGAAAAGCACGGAACCGAATATTGCGGTTGTCTGAACAATCAGAAAGAAAATGACAAGCTCTTTCTGGGAAAATTTCAATGTTGTTGCCGCATAATTTCCGGCAA
>JALWEC010000510.1 GCA_027036655.1 Melioribacteraceae bacterium | reverse complement strand
AAGGAAAGCGGGTATCTGCAGAATATCGGCAACTCCGGCAACCCACTCGGTTTCTTCTTCCTTGTGAATATCGGTGATTATCGGAAGGTTAAATTCCGTTTTAACTTCGCTCAAAATTTTCAGAGCTTTTTCCTCGCCGATTGTTACGAAGGAATCCAAACTTGTTCTGTTCGCTTTTTTGTAACTCGACTTAAAAACAAAGGGGATTTCAAGTTTTTCACAAACCGTCTTAATTTTCTCGGCGGTGTGAAAACTCATATCTCTGTTTTCAACAACGCAAGGACCGGCAATCAGAACAAAAGGATTTCCGTTTCCTATCTTAATATTTTTCACTTCAATCATTCGTCAAAAAGTCCTTTTTCATTATTCAAGCTTCTTTTCTTTGTTCGATTAAACCTTCTGTACGCCAATTCGGTCGCTTCCCTTCCGCGCGGAGTTCTCTGCAAGAATCCCTGCTGAATCAAAAACGGTTCGTAAACTTCTTCAATCGTTCCGGCATCCTCGTTTACAGAAACGGCGATTGTATTCAAACCCACGGGACCTCCGCCGAACTTGTCAATAATCGAAAGGAGAATATCTTTATCCATTTCGTCCAGTCCGTCCGAGTCAACTTCCAATGCCTCAAGAGCCGTTTGAGCAATCTCCAAATCGATTTTTTCAAGCGATTGGAAATCAGCAAAATCTCTTGTCCGTCTTAAAATTCTGTTTGCGATTCTCGGGGTGCCGCGCGAACGTTTTGCAATTTCAAGCGCGGCAAGTTCGTCAATTTTAACTCCGAGAATTCCCGCCGAGCGTTTTACAATCATCGAAAGAAGTTCGCTGTTGTAATATGAAAGTCTCGATTTTATCCCGAAACGGTCGCGCAGCGGAGCCGTGAGCAAACCGGCTCGAGTAGTCGCTCCGACAAGCGTAAACGGAGGAAGTTTAATCTGAACTGTTCTCGCGCTCGGTCCGGTGTCAATCATAATATCAAGCGTAAAATCTTCCATCGCAGAATATAAATATTCCTCAACTACCGGACTTAACCGGTGAATCTCGTCGATAAAAAGAACGGATTTTTCTTCAAGATTAGTTAAAATTCCCGCTAAGTCTCCGGGTTTTTCCAAAACGGGACCTGACGAAGATTTTATCGGGACGTCCATTTCATTCGCGATAATGTTGGCGAGAGTGGTTTTCCCCAACCCGGGAGGACCTGTCAGCAATACGTGATCAAGTCCTTCGCCTCTTTTTCTTGCGGCGGAAATAAAAACGCGCAAGTTATTTACAATTTTATCCTGACCGAAAAACTGCTCGAAACTTACCGGACGGATAGTCTGTTCAAACTGAGCTTCTTCAGAGCTCAAGTTCGGATTTGTATTTAGCGATCTTTCCATAAAAAGATTTTAATCCCAATAAATTGATGTTTTTTCTTTCACGATAGAGCGCGAGTTTAATCATTAGAAACTCCATCGCCAAAACCGCGAACAGCGTCGAAATCAAGGAAAACCTTTCCGGAATTACCTGATAAAAACCGAGTGAAATCGGCGAACCGTACAATATAACGAGATGAACGACATAAATCAATAATGAATTTCGTCCAAGCGCCGGAATACTTCGCGGCAATTTTCTATCTTTGTTAAAGACGATCTGCAAACCGGTCAGAAGAAAAATCACCGCCGAACTTCTTACCGAAAATGTTAAAAACCCGTTAGCAAATCTGTTTTCAATCAGATTATTAAAAATTAATCCGACAATAAAAATAAGAAATGTAGCGGAGAGTATGCAAAGAAACTCCTTCGACGAAAAGACTTTCCTCCGCGACAAATATCCCGCGCTTCCTCCCAAGAGGATATATCCGAGCCACGGGAAAAGAGTGAATATTGTCCCCGAGCTTTTCGTAAAGTACGCTCCGATAAAGAGCGGAAGCTCCGTTATCCCCCGGCTGTCATTGATTATAAATGACAATCCAACCGAAATTATAGAAAAGAAGAATAGTGAAATTCCATAGTTGATTTTAATTTTTTCGGCTGTAAGAAAAAGTAAATTCAGGAAAATTAGTCCCAGCCCTATTATATGAAGCGCGTCCACGGATGAGAATGTTTTAAGCTGGGCTTCGGT
>JALWEC010000509.1 GCA_027036655.1 Melioribacteraceae bacterium | reverse complement strand
GCAGAGGAGTCGGTTTGCCTTGCGGATCTAAAACGCCGAGAGCTTTCAAAATTGTTACGCGATCGTTAGCCCACTGAGGATTGTCTTTGGGTAACGGAAGTCTGACGGCGAGGAATCCCCACGCTGTGCGCACATTGTGATTACCGTTCTGCATGTGGCAATCCTGACAAGTAGGCGCCGGAGTATCGGCAGGTAATGCGCCGGATTGCTTCAGTAAAAATCTTACGCCGTGTTTCGAGGAAGTGTACATTTCCCATTGCGGATGGTCAAAACCCATGTGGCAAGTCATACAAGCTTGCGGCTGTTTTGCTTCTTTAACCGAAAAAGTGTGGCGTGTATGGCATGCATCGCATGAAGCGTGTCCGTATCTCGACCCTTCTTTTCTAAGTCGGGCAAGTTCTTTGTCGGATTTAACTCCAACCTTGTGGCAAGAACCGCATCCTTTTTCTCCTTCGATTAAAGGAGATGGCTGCATATGAATCGTGGGCATTGCCATTAAGGTTCCCCAACCTTTGGAATGCTTCCCGGCTAAAAATTCGGAAGTTTGTTTTTCGTGGCAGTTCCCGCATGTTTTGTATGTGGGAAGTTCGGCTTTTTTGTAATCGGTCATTGTTGTGTGTTCGTCGCCGTGGCAAGTAGCGCAGTCAACGTCATTCTTGAAATGCTTGCTGTGCTGCCAATCTTTAACTACATTGGGAGTAACTTTTTTGTGGCAGTCAACACAATTCTGAGCCGTAGCAATTTGGGAGAAAGCAAAAAATGTAAAAAATACAACTATAAATAGTTTTCTCATAGCGCCTCCGCTTATGTTTTACTTTTAGTTAGTTAATCTTATACAAAATATCTTTTTTTTTATAACATTTCAAACAATTTTAAAAAATCAAGTTTGAGATTCTATGTTTTAGTTTTGATGATAATTTTGAAATTTGAGAATTATATATAAAAAGACTGTTCGAAAAAACGTTAAGTATTCCGAACAGTCTTTGCGTGAATGAAATCTTTATCGGAGTATAATCATCTTTTTTGTGATGTTCAATTTTCCGCTTTGCAAGGAATAGAAATAAACGCCGCTCGATAAATTCAATCCTTCTGCGGATGGATTAAAACGGACATTGTAATTTCCGCCGCTGAGAGTTTGATTAACCAAAACGGCAATTTGCTGCCCGAGGGAATTGTAAACCGTGAGTTTTACAGCCGATTGCACAGGGACAGAGAAACTAATCATAGTTGAGGTTTGCGCTCCTTCTCCTTTTGAAAAAGGATTCGGATAGTTTTGTTGCAGAGTGAATTTAACGGGATTGGTTTGAGTTACAGCCACGCCGTTTGGCTCCGGAATAACCGCTGAAGCCCAGCTCATTGGGAAAACCCAATTCAAGCTGTCGGTTAAAACTTGCCCGGAAGTGTAGAATTCCAAACCTGAATTTCCTCCTACTACGTAACTCCCGTCCAAAAGCTTGCCTAAAATTGTTTTGGAGAAAAATCCTTCCGTCTGTTTTACTGCCGAGTAATTATTTAAGTTTACAAGGTAATTCGCCAAGGAAAAGTTGGATAAAAATCCGTTAACATAAAGTGTCGAATTGTCAATCTGGATAACATGACCTGCTTTCATAGAATCGGGGAACATAATTGCCTGCTTTACGGCAAGGGAGTCTTTGTCAATAAAATCAAGCGTTCCGTAGTTTTCCGCTCCGCTCCAAGTTCCCCAAGACCAAGAAACGAGATCTCCGTTAAATAGTTTTATCATGTCAACGGTATTCAACCTTGTTTCGATTATGTAATCGAAAGAATGTGTCGTTTTGTTGAACAATCTTACGGAGTTCCCGACGCCGGCATACCAATCCGCCATTGCAACTGCGGCGTATTCGGAATTAAAATCGCATGTTCCTTGCGGGTTACCTACGACGCCGTCGGCAATGGGGGATTGCACGGTTCCGTTGACGTAATTTACAACCTGCACATGTCCGGTTCCCGCCAATGTTACCAAAGCCGTTGAATCACTGATCCCGACTACGGTATAAGCATTTCCAAAAGTTTCAAGAGGAATTACCAGTGCGCCGTTTTTAAAAATCATTGTGTCTTGGTTTGTGATATAATCGGTAAATAACTGATCGGGGAAAATTTGAAGCGCATCGTAGCCGTCCGTGTAGTTGCCTGAACTTACTACAAAAAAACGGTTGTTGTAATGATAGACTTGATTCGCAAAATCAACGAGCGTGTAAACATCTTCAAAATTGGTTTTTGAATCAAAATCGTAGAAGCCGAGTTTATTTGCGTTTATATAAACGAACGCTTCATGCGGCGCTTGTGCGAAGAGTGTCGCCGAGAAAAACAGAATTAATGTTAGGAGTTTTTTCATAAATACCTCTGATTATTTTGTTATTAAAGAAATTTTACCGGGGTTTAATCCGGCGTTAAATGTTTTAATTTTTTTGCCCGTTAGATTGAAAATTACAATCTCGCCGTTTTGAAGAAAATCTTTAGGGTTAGTTAAAAGAATTTCATTCTTGATTCCGTCAAAAAATATCGAGTATATTACGCCCGTAATCGGATTTACTTCGCTGCCTTTTATAAATGTGGAATCACTTAAGGAAAAGTCTTCAAGGTTTATCGTTTGCAATCCTTCGCCGTTTATAACAAAGAGTTTGTCGTCGGCAATAGCGGCTTTGCCCGGGTTCAGCCCAATTAATATTGTGTCCGCAGGCATTAGGGTTGCGGCGTCGATTTTCGTTACCGCTCCGATTCCGGCGGGGTCGTACTTCCCGATAGAAACCGCGTAAACATAATTCCCGCGACTGAGAAGCACATTGGGATTCTGCCAAACATTAATCGTTGAAATAACCGAGTGCGCGGAAGTATCGATAACGGAAAGGGAAGTCCCGACTCCGAATCCGGAGTTTGCGACGAATAAATCAGCTCCGTTGATTGTAAGTCCTTCCGGTTTTGAACCGACCGGAATTGTTCTGATTACATTCATTTTTGAGGGATTGATTTCAACGACAAGATCATTCAAAGTTGAAATATATCCGTGAAGCGAGTCCGTGATTATTATATTGCGCGGGCTTCCGTAATCGCTGAAATCGATAAACCCTTCCGACTTAAAATTCTCAGTAGAAATTACTTCAACCTTTTTAGATTTGTCCACTACGATAAACGCCTTATCGCAGCATACTGATAGATCGTTTGCGGTATCGCCGAGATTGCTCCCATTGTTTGCATTGGCGTAAATATTCTGTTCGGCTTTTCCTTTTTGTAAATCGTAAAAAGTTAAGGAAGAATTGTTTTGTCCGTACAGTCCTTCGTTAACAATAATATAACCGGAGTGGGAATATTCGGGCGGTATCAAAGGGAGCGTATTTTTTTCGCATCCGGAAAATAAAAGCGCGGTTATCAGCAGTGGAAAAAATAATAATATTTTATAGAGATTTTTGTAAAATATGGAATTGTCATATTGAGTTCGCCTAAGAGAAGGTGTATGCCTTCCGAACAAATTCTGAACCCGGCAAAATAACCGGTCCTGAGATTCTTCTCGCGCCGGGGCGGGATCAGAATGACATATTACTTGTTTATGCAAATCTTTATTATAATTAAAATTCATTAAAAAACTCCAAATTGAATATCAAGCGTAAAAGAACGTCGTGGCATAGGATAAGATTGAATTACGAAATAATTTGTGTTAAAAAGGTTGTAAACATTAAATGTAATTCTTGAACTATATTGGTTTAAATTAAAGGAACGAGAAAGTGACAAATCCGTTAGAGCGTATGCAGGCAAAACGAACCTCGGATTATTATCGCTTGTGTAATAACTTTTGTCCGTATAGACAACATCAATCGAGGCTGAGTATTCCGCAATGTTGAAAGTCGTTCCGAAGGAAAGGCGGTTTTTAGGGGTATAGACAAGCTGCTTCTTAAATGCTTCGTCGCCCTCTCCCGCATAGTATGTATTGATTGTAGAATTATACACATAAATCAGATTAAAGGTTAACTTGTTATTTAACAATCTGAAATTTGAAGAAAACTCTACACCCTCTGATTTTATTGAGCGAAAGTTCCGAGGAATCTGCAAAGCCAGTCTTGTCGGGAGCCAGACGATTTTGTCTTTCCCGTCAATTCGATAGAAAGAAAGAGCGCCGCTGAAATTCGACGCGGGGGAGTAATCAAAGGTTAAGTTTATTGTCTTATATTTTTCCCCTTTAAGTCTTGTATCGGAAAACATTCGCGAGTAATATATTTCGGTAAAATTCGGTTCTCTGAAATTATCCGCATAATAAAACTCTAAGGAAAGGTTTTCCGTAAATTCCGGAACTACAATGAAACCGGACTTTAAGGAGAAATAGCTGTAAGCTGTTTTATCATTAATGAAGTTTTCCTTTGAAACAGAGTAGCTGCCCCCCGCGTAGGGCTTGAATGATTTACAAAAAGGGATTGTCGTAATCAGTTTGGAAACCGAAACAAAAATAGAACCAAAACTGCGATGTGCGTAATACTTCTCCGGCGTGGAATTTATATCGGGATTTAGCAGAGACATTTTTCCATAGAGTAAATGCGCTCCGGTTTTGATTTGGATTGACCGAAGTTTGATTGATAAACTATTGTTGAATTGGAATTCATTAATGGAACTTTTATTCTCGTTGCGAAAGATGTAAAGTTCGTTATAAGGATCTGTAATTGTAAAATTCTGTCGGTTAAAACTTACCGAACTCTTTAATGCGATTTTGGGAAGTAGTTTGTAAAATATGTTGCCCACCGTAAGGAAATTTTTAGAACTCGAGCGGGCGTGAGAAGAGTTGTAGTTGTTTGAAGCTACAAAGCCGGGAAGCCCGTTATTCATAGTTGAAATATGTGAATAAAGTTTGACAAAACCTTTTTTGAAAAATTTGTTAAATGAAGCCGATGCAAAGAAGCGGGAATAATCCGCATTTTCTCTTTCCCTTATCTTCCCCTCATATTTATAACTGTAATTGTTTCGGGAATAGGAACGTTCAAGATTAACGGATAACGAATTTTTATCCGTTACAAGTCCGGACTTAAAATAAAATGTTTGACCGAGCAACTCGTTGATTTTACTCCCGATTAAAAAGGAATTTGAGGCGGGAGCTATTCCGGAAATAAGTTTTACGATACCTCCGGCGGCTGAGAATCCGTCAACTCCATTTTTATAATATTCGGCTTCGTCGATTGAATTAATACCAATGAGGGAAAAATCGAACGAGCCGCTCCTTAAATCGTTGACTTTAGTTTCGTTGAATAGCACCAGCGTGTTGTCCCCGCTCATTCCGCGAACCGAAACGGTTTTTAGGCTTCCTTCACCGCCGTAACTTTTAATGCGAATCGTTGATTTTTTCTCTATCAGTTCGGCGAGGTTGTTAAACTTGGCTTTTTCTGCGGGGGAAATTGTTATCTGTTCTTTATCCAATTCTCCTTTTCCCGTTGAAACGCGAACCGTGCCGGTTTTAAAAATTTTAGGATAAAGAATAACTTTTCTGTTTTTTAATAGTTGCGAAAGCGCGACTTTTTTCGGGATAAAAGCCACATGAGAAACTTTTAATGAATCATCATTCAAAAACGGAGAGAGAGAAAACTCCCCGTATTTATTAGTTGTCGCCGAAAACTTTTCTCCGCTTACAACCGCCGCCTCTACCGGCTTTCCTTTGGAGGATAACACTTGAACAGTTTGTCCCTCGGCTGAAATATAAAGAGCAAAAAGAAAAATAAACTGTGCGACGATATGTTTTTTGGAAATGAGCATTATTTAATTATCAAAAACTTTGCCGTTGAAATAAATTTTTCTGTTTTAGCCTCTACGAAGTAAATTCCGGCTGATAGATTTTGAGCGCTGAATTTTAGAATCTGCTTTTGTGAAATAGAGCCGGTTAAATGGCGAACAAGAAGTCGTTGCCCCAGCATATTGTAGAGTGTAACTTTTGTGTTTCCCTTGTTTTGGATTTCAATAGAAACCGACGAACTTCTGCTTTTCTCTACCGGATTCGGGAAGACGGCGATTTTAAACTCAAGAGGAATGTTGTCGCTTTCTATATCCTCAATTCCGGAGATAACATCAGCGCTGTGTATCGCGGCAACAGCGTCCAAGTCAAAGCCGTTGGCGGTATAATCGTAATAGGGGTTTGAAGTATCGGAAAGAATAATCGAAGTAATATCGGTAATTTTTACAAAATATGCCGTATCCAATCCGACGGTCGCCAAATCGAAACTGTCTCCGCCGCTGGAGTCGGGATTTGTCGGGTCGGCGGAGCCGTTTGTCGGAGTTACGCCTGCGCAGCCGTTAAGAGTAAGGGAATCGAACGGAAACTCGAAAAAGTTTATTCCGTCCTTGCTTACTGCCACTTTCCCCGGCTCGGCAAAAATTTCCCCGGCTCTCGGTCCGTAAAGGATTTGGAAAGCATTTTCAAAAACGGTAAAGTCGGGACCATCGCCATCGACAATCGCGTTATTTGTAAAGGCGAGGATAATCTCAC
>JALWEC010000508.1 GCA_027036655.1 Melioribacteraceae bacterium | reverse complement strand
ACACGCAGCTTATTATCTCCGTAGATTGCGGAATTACGGCCGTTGACGAAGTTGATTATGCAAACTCGCTCGGGATTGACACTATAATCTGCGATCATCACCAGCCGAAAGAAAAACTCCCCGAGGCATACGCAATATTGGATCCGCTTAAACCGGGCGACACTTATCCCTTTAAGTATTTAGCCGGAGCCGGAGTAGCATTCAAACTTGCGCGCGCAATAGGCGACAGAGTAGGGAAAAAAGATTTGGCGATGAACTACGTTGATTTAGTAGCGCTTGCCAGCGCGGCGGATATCGTTCCCCTTACGGACGAAAACAGAATTTTAGTTCGCGCCGGATTGGATATGATTAACGATAATCCGCGTCCCGGCATTGCGGCGCTTTTGCAGATTGCGCGAATGACGCACGGTAATCTCTCATCCGGACAAATTGTTTTTACGATTGCCCCCCGGATAAACGCAGTAGGGCGTTTGGGGGATGCGATGCGCGCAGTCGCTTTATTTACAAGCGAAGATCATGATGAAGCTCGCGAAATCGCTTCCGTGCTAGAAAGTGAAAATCTCGAAAGAAGAAAAATTGACGAAGTTACTTTTTCCTATGCGCTCGATATGATAAAGGACAAAGTGGATTTCGAACGCGACAAAGCGATAATTCTGCACGGCGACGACTGGCATCCCGGCGTTATCGGAATTGTGGCTTCGCGGCTCGTTGAAAAATATCATCTTCCTTCGATAATGCTTACGACTATTGACGGAGTTGCAAAAGGCTCGGCGCGTAGTATTCAGGGTTTTGATATTTATCAGGCTTTGGAGCAGTGCAAAGATTTGCTCGTTCAATTCGGCGGGCATAAAGCTGCAGCCGGACTTGAAATCGAGGTTGATAAAATAGATGAATTCCGCCGCAGATTTAATGAAGTCCTTAACACACAGCTTTCCGAAAATGATATAATTCCCGAAATAGAAATAGACGCCGAGATTCATTTTTCCGAAATAACGGCAAAGTTCATTAGAATTTTAGATCAGTTCGCGCCTTTCGGCCCGGGAAATCATCGTCCGGTTTTTCTTGCTCGGAATGTAAGGTGGACGAATAATCCGAGGATTGTGGGAAAGAATCATATTATCGGAATGTTAAAACAGGAAAACTCGGATAAGGTTTTTGACGCCATCGGTTTTAATCTCGGCGGAATCATGAACGAGATTGTTGATAAAAATAAAATTTTAATGGATATTGTATTTACGATTGATAAATTTTATAAATGGGATAAAGCTTTCCCGCAATTAAAATTGAAAGATATAAGAATTAAAGAAGATTGAGGTAAAAATGTCCGGACATTCAAAATGGTCAACCATTAAAAGAAAGAAAGCCGTAATTGATGCAAAACGTGGAAAACTTTTTACAAAGCTAATTAAAGAAATTACTATTGCCGCTCGTCAAGGCGGAGGCGATCCCGGCGCAAATCCGAGACTGCGTCTCGCCATAGATAACGCAAAATCCGCCAATATGCCTATGGACAACATCGAACGCGCAATTAAAAAAGCCACGGGCGAACTCGAAGGAGTTCAATATACCGAGCTGACATACGAAGGTTACGGACCGAGCGGAGTTGCAATTTTGGTTGAAAGCGTTACAGACAACAAAAACAGAACCGTCGCCGAAGTAAGACATCTTTTCAGCAAGTACGGCGGCTCGATGGGAGAATCCGGATCGGTGCTCTGGATGTTTGACAGAAAGGGCGTAATCACATTCCCCGCACAGGGAAAAACCGAAGACGATATTATGGAAATTGTTCTTGACGCAGGCGCTGAAGATATTCAGCTCGACGACGACTACTTTGAAGTTACAACCGAAGTAGAGACCTTTGAAGATGTTCGCAAAGCCCTTGCGGAAGCGGGCATTGAAATTGAAAACGCGTCGCTTCAGTGGATTGCAAAAAATACGGTGGACGTTTCCGGCGAGGCACAGGAAAAGGTTTTGAAACTTATCGACATGCTCGAAGATAACGACGACGTCCAAAACGTTTACTCCAACGCTAATTTTTTAGACGATGAAGAATAATGAAAATTCTCGGAGTTGATCCCGGAACTTTAATTACAGGTTTCGGGATTATTCAATATGAAAAGAATAAACTCACCTACATCACTTCCGGCATTATAAAACCCCCGCCAAGAACTCCCATGGGAATCCGTTTAAAAATAATTTACGACGATCTTTTTTCCCTGATAAAAACATTTGAGCCTGATGAATTTGCAATAGAAACGGCATTTTACGGGAAAAATATTCAATCGACAATGAAGATCGGATATGCTCGCGGAATTTCGATTCTTGCCGCGGTTCAAAATAATATCAACACGGCGGAATATTCCCCCCGCTCGGTTAAACAATCTGTTGTGGGAAAAGGCGCCGCTTCCAAAAAACAAGTCCGGTTTATGATAACCCGCCTGCTTGCTTTGGGAAACGACGATAAAACTTTTGATGAAACCGACGCTCTCGCGGTTGCCGTCTGTCATGCATTTAAGGCAAATGAGAATAAATCTTCCGGGAAAAGCTGGAAAACCTTCGTTGATAACAATCCCGATTTAATAGTGAGGTAAATTATGATTGGATTTTTAAGAGGAAAAATATTAAGCAAAAAGCCGACCTCCGTTTTATTGGATGTTAACGGCGTAGGTTACATCGTAAATGTTTCTCTTTCCACTTTTGACAAACTCCCCGCCGACGGCGAAACCGCCGAACTCTTCACCTATCTAAGCGTTCGGGAAGACGCCATGAATTTGTACGGCTTTTATAAGGGAGAAGAAAAAGCCGTTTTTGAGCTGTTAATCGGAATAAGCGGAATAGGTCCGAAGCTTGCTCTCGGAATACTTTCCGGCATTCAAAGCCGCGAACTTGTTGAAGCGATTCAGGCACACGACGTTCCTCGCATTGTAAGTATTCCCGGAATCGGGAAGAAAACGGCGGAAAGGCTGATTATTGAACTAAAAGATAAAATCGGCTCGGTTACCGGAGTGGAAACCACCGGAATTCCGGCTGAAGCTTACGCGGTAAAAGGAGATGCAATCGCCGCTTTAATGAGCTTGGGCTACAACAGCAAGAAAGCGGAATTGGCGGTATCGCATATTTTAAGTAAATCACCCGACTTGCAGCTTGAGGAAATTATAAAACGCGCATTGGCAGGATTGAATAAATAGAAGGCTTTGCATAACCCCGTGCTATGTCATTCCGAATGGAGCGAAGCGAATCCTCCGCCAAGGCGGATTGGCGGTAAGAATCTCAAAACCGGTAATTATGCCAAATTTAGAGATATTTCGGACGGTTTTCACCTTCGTTGTGGCGAACTCAATATGACAAAAATAGGTTTTGCAAAGGTTTCTTTTATGTTTTTTCGGCTTTTGGCTTGCGTTTTACGTTTAGTACGCTATGAACCAGACGAATTTTGCGAGAACGGCTAAATCGGTATTTCTGAATTTTCCACCGTCGGTGCTGACCAGCTGATTAACTACAAAATAAAAATTACTACCGATTTTCGGAATCCAATTTATTCTGTAATTCAATACGATTAAATTTTCCTCGTTATTCCATTGGGCGTAAATATTTGTAAATAATTTTGGATTAAAGGAATAGGACGCTGAGGCGCCTACTTCGTCGGTTACAAGTTTCGAATCATTGATTGAGATTATATGACGGTTCCAAGTTCCGTGAAGATATAAATGTTTTGAAATCGACCAAACCCCACCGATGAAAGGCGAAACGCTCTTACCCGAATAAAACTTGCCCCAGTTAACCTGAACACGAATGAAGAACGGATTCCCATAATAGGTGTGCGCCTGAAATTCGTAGCGTGTATCCCAATATTTCCCCGCGGCAATTTCGTTATCTCCGAAAATTGTGTAAGATTCGTCAAGTCGGTCAAACGAGCGGATAATATTAAACTCAAATGTTTCTCCGTCGTCCGTTTCAAATCCGAAAGGGCGAAACTCCATATTTAGCGATTCCATTTCGTGAGTGCTTTTGGTTTCGTAGTAATCAAAATCAATCGGCTTAAATTCCAATCGCTTTATACCCCAAATTTCCGGACGCGGAGAATAAATCAAATGCCCGGAGTACATCATAATATTTTTTCTTCTGATATATCCGATTTCCGGATTGTAGTTATCGCCGACCGAAACAACATGCGCGCTCCAATCAACCAAATCATTAGGGAAATCAACAAATAGTGAATAACTGGAATTATCGCTGTTTGTTTCTCCTTTTGTAAAGGATTGCGTGAAAACTCCGTTCACAACAAGATTGTTATTTCCAAAAAAGTTGGATGTCATATAGTTTCCGTCAACGCCGTAAACATAGTTGTTGTTCGCTCCGCCGTTTTTTCCGGTAACGATTGCTCCGACAAATGAACGCGCGAGTACGTCCTGCTTAACTCTCAGTACCGTATAGTTTGTTGTGGGGATTGTCTCCTTCGCCGCGGTCTGCATTGTAAGAACGCCGATGTGAGTGTTGCCGGTTTTCCCGAGCAAACGCACTCCGCCGTAAATCGGTATTTCCTCTCCATCTTTAATTCCTATCCGCCGGCTGTGAAAAATCCTTGTTTCCTCGGACAAATTAACCTCGAAAACATTTTTCCCTTCGAGGAAAAACTTTCTTTTTTCAGGATAAAACAAAGAGAAACGGCTCAAGTTAATTCTGTGCTGATCCGATTCAATTTGAGAGAAGTCCGTATTTAACGTTACGTTCAACTTCATTGTCGGACTGATGGAATAAGTTATGTCTGCTCCTACTTTTCCTTTCTTTTCCCAATTCTCGCCTGATGTTTTGCTTACGCCTCCCGACACAAAAGGATAAAACTCAAACTGTTTTGCGGCATAGATATTCTGAATTCCGGTTAATTCTCCGCCGTTGGAAATTTGTTCCAATTCGGTATTTCGCGACCAGCCCTGCCAAACTACCTGCTCGTGCCGGCTCCGGATATTCCGCTCCATATTTAATCCCCAAACTTGCTCAACTTTATCGGGGAATTTCAGCGTTGAAAAAGGAATCATAAATTCGGCGAACCATCCTTTGTCGTTAATTGTAGTGGCAACGTCCCAAATTCCGTTCCAGCTGATGTTGGTTGCTTTTCCTCCGTCGGTAACAAGTACGTCGGTTAACATTCCGTTGGGATTTGTAATAAAAAGATAGCCGTTTCGGTTATCGTTAAAGGGACTAATGATTAATTCAAAGTTATCTTCCGTCCACCAGTGTGAATCGCGTTTCATTTTTGTAGCGCGAATTTCATTCGGTTTGCTGTCCCAGCACCACACGCCAACATAAAGATTATTTTTATCGTAAAGGAAAGCTACTTCTGTTTTCTCGGTAGGTTTAGCTCCTTCGCGCGGTTCTTGTTCCGTAAAATTAGTAATGTGGGGCGCTTTGTACCAATCCGTTTCAGTTAGTTTTCCGTCAATCGTGATTGCGCTGTCGGTTTTAATTGCCCGCGCTTTCCAAGGGTTGGATTTCTGAGCAAAAAGAACGGATGAAAAAATAAAAACAAGAAAGAAGAACTTTTTCATTAATATTCCCTTAATACTTTTCCGCGGCTTCTTTTCCTGCGCGGAGTGCTTCCAGGTTAAGGTTAATTATTTCATCTCCTTTGCTTCCGAAAATCTTTTTGATTCCCGCTTCAAGACTTTCATACGCGATGCCGAGATAAGGAGACGCAGCTCCGACAATCACAATGTTTGCCGCTTTCGGGGCATGCATTTTTCGCGCGATTTCGTCCGCGTCAACAATTACGTTATGAGGTTTCGATTTTATTTCCGAAAGCACTTTTTCCAAATCGGGATAATTTGAAATATTAACGAAAGGTTTGGAATTTGTAATAATCCATCCCTCCTCGGAAAGATACGGCAAATACCTAAGCGCTTCCATCGGCTCGATAGAAAGGAGCATATCGGCGGCTCCGTAAGGAATTAAATCGGAGAAAATTTCTTTGTCCGAAATTCTCAGATGCGAAACCACAGCTCCGCCGCGCTGGCTCATTCCGTGCACTTCCGATTGTTTGATAAATAATCCTTCCTCCATAGCGGCTAATCCGATAACCGCCGCAACGGATAAAATTCCCTGTCCCCCTACTCCCGATAAAATTATGTCTTTTTTCATTTCTTACTCTTTCCCGATTTTTTCCTGCTTATTATCGCTTAACGGTTTGTAAGCTTTATATTTAGCTTTGTTAATCGTTTCAATTATTTCGTTAAAAAACTCTTTATATGTCGTCAATTCATTATAATCCTTTTATTAATCTCGCACGCTTGTGAAAGGTTTCAAAAATACAAAATGTCGCACGGTTGTGAGAGTTTTGTAACTCATTTTTGCACTACCGTTTATTTTATTCATTTATTTTACTTTCAATCAATTGTATTAATTCTTTTTTACTTGGTAAAACAGTTTGGTATTTACTTGCAAAAATCTGCTTGTTCTTTTCCGGTAAAGTTATTTCTACC
>JALWEC010000507.1 GCA_027036655.1 Melioribacteraceae bacterium | reverse complement strand
GAAAAAACTGCTGCTCCTCAGAAAAAACCAAATCCCGGCGGGAAAGGAATAAAGGAAAAATCGGTTAAAACGCCGGCGAATAAATCGGCAAAATTAAATATTCCCAAAGTTGATTCCACCAAGCGTCCGACACAGTCCGAGAATAAAACCCCACATAAGAAAAAACCGTAAAGGTATCTCGATGAATATCGAAGAACTTTTGAAGATTATTTCCGGCGGTGAAAATCTTTCCGTTGAGTTTAAACAGAAATTTTCCGGATATGAAAAAATCGCGAAGGAGATGATCGCTTTTGCTAACACTTCAGGCGGACTTCTGATTTTCGGCGTGCGGGATAATCGGAAAATTCTCGGAATTGAAAGCGAGAAAGAAATCGCCGAGCTTGTAAAAGAAACCGCAGAACAATATTGTAATCCTCCCCTTGAGTATGAAATATCATTCCCCGAAATAAAAAAGAAAATGCTTGCTCTTGTTGCGATTAAACCTTCCCCGAACAAACCTCACAGAATAGAAGACTACAAAGAAAAATTAGATATTAATACCGCCGCCGTTTATATCAGGATTAATGATAAAAGCGTGCTTGCCGGAAAAGAAATGATTAAACTGATGCTTCTGCGGGGGGACGATAATCCGTTGAAGAAATATGAATTCGGCAAAAATGAGAAAGCGGTTTTCAGGTATCTTGAAAACAACGAGACAATAGACGCAAAAGCTTTGAGTAAATTTGCAAATATTTCGATGCGGAGGGCGTCCCGAACATTAATAAATTTAGTGCGCGCAAACTTGCTTCTGATTCATACAAAGGATAACGGAGAAAATTTTTTCTCGGAGAGATAAATTATTTTACCGGGAACGCGCCAAAGTAAACGGTATTGCCCGAAGGGAATTCCGAACCGCTTGCAGGCTCTTTGGTCATACGGAACATTTCTATTTCCTCGAACGGAATATGAGGAATTTTATTCAGCGGATAAAATTTTTGTCCTTCTTTCGGATGAAAAACGCCAACCGAATATGACTGCCCTTTGCTTATTAACCAAAGCTGCAAAGATTCTTTATCGCTGATTTTAGGAATCTTCAAAAACTGCAGAACTCCCATTCTGCTTGATGGGGAAAGAAGCACGCGGGCATCGTAGCTGCCTTGGTCGGCAGTTCCCGCCAGCGGAACGACAATTAAATCCTTCTGATTAAACGATTCTATTAAGGGAAGATTTGAAGCAATGAAATCGTTTTTCGAATTTACTTCGGATTGTAAAACCGTTTTTTCCTTTTGCAGTGTAGTTACTTTTTCGGTAAGGTTTGATTTGGTTGAGAAGTAGAGAATTAATAGAATGACCGCAACCAGTATTGATACGGCTGTAACAATTTTTGCCGATAACGAACTGAAAAGAGATCCTTGCCGTTCTTCGCATTCTTCAACGGGAAGGGGATGTTTCTCCTTTTCCGGTGGTTTGTTACTCGGAGAAACAATCATCGTAGCACGAACGGTTTCCTTTACCGTAACGTGCGAATAAGGTTCCGTTTCCTCTTCGCGTGGAACGGTGATCTTTTCCTTTTTTTTCTTCTCCGTTTTCGGAGCAAAAATCGGTTCTTCTTCTTTGGAAAAATCACTTTTTTCTTCTTCGGGAGTTTCTTCCTTTAAGACGCTTTTAACCGTTACCTTGCTTATCGGCTCGGTTTCAATATCTTTAACCGGTGCTTCCGGAACGACGTATTCGCTTTCCTTTTCGGGTTCAGTGTCTTTAATTATTTTTTTATCTTTTTTTGAGGCGCTTTTAAATGAAACTTCTTCGGGAACTTCTATCTCAATATCTTCGGGAGAAGATTCCTTCTCAACTTCTTTTTTCTTGCTCTCTAAAATTTCCCTAAGATGAGCTTTTTTGGTTTTTGTAATTATTTTCTGCGGCGCTTTGTTATCAGGAATTTGCTGAAAAATTTTATTTTGCAGAGACGCGGGAGGATTTTCATCTTCAAGTATAATGGGAATTAAAGCCGCAACATTCTGAAGTTCCCCCAGTTCGTCTTTATTAATTTCTCCGCCGTTATCTATATAATCGAGAAATTGAACAAGATTGGCGTTGTCCAAACAACCTGCGACATAAGCGCTCATCATTTCTTTTAATGTTTCAGCCATTCCTATTCCATCAACAAATTTTCTCTGAGATTATAAACCGCGTTCTTAATTTTAACGCGCACCGTTTCAACGGGTATATTTAATTTTCCTGCAATTTCATTCAGCGTGTAACCGTCGTAATATGCAAGATGCAGAACATATTTTTGCGCGTCGGTAAGTTTATCCAGCGCTTCTTCAAAATTAGGCTTTATTTTCTGAGCTAAGTCTAACGTAATAGAATCAATACCTTCGGCAAGCCGGGGAAGAATAAATCTGTTCTCGTAATCATCGTCGTAATATTGAGAAGCCGAAAGAGAGTTTCGCCCTCTCCGCGCGCTGTCAACGGCTCGGTTGCGCGCAAGCGTAATTATCCATGTGTAAGGATTGTCAGGCTGTTCGGCATATTTGTGCGCTTTATTCCAAATTATGAGAAAAACTTCTTCAAGCAGACTGGCGGCAATTTCAGGCTCGCCTACTATTTTTTGAATCAAAGGGAAAAGTAATTTGGAGTACCTGCGGTAAATTTCAACCAAAGCGGTTTTGTCGCGCTTGATAACTAGCGTCATTAAATCGGAATCCGTTAATGATGAATATGCGTTCAACTTAAGCCAGGTTTATTTTAAAATCTATTAAAAACTATTTTAACTTTTTAATGTAAATTTAAAGATACAAAAAATCAATTAATTGTTGCAAAACATAATTAATTACTGAACATGATTCGATTTATATTTGTAAAGGAAAAACTTTCCCCAACACAATAATAGTTCCCAAACGCGGTAAACATCAATTAAAAATTAAGAATTCATCCGCCTCAGTCCGGAAAAGAATTATGAAAAGCATTTAGTCTGCTAGATTGTAGTCTGTTAATTCCTAAGTTCTAACTCTTTGCTTCTATCTTTGGTCACGAATGCACGAATAGTTTTAAGCGCCACCGTAAGTTCAAATGGAGAGAAAAACAATTTTTCGTTTATTGAATATTCATTTTTTACTACTTTTCACATCTTAATTTCTTTTAGTTCACACTAATTTGATAATAACAAACACGGAGATAAAAATGGCTGTAAATCTTAGAAACAGAAATTTTCTGAAATTACTCGATTTCAATCGGAGCGAAATCCGGTTTTTGCTCGACTTGGCAAAAAACCTGAAGAGCGCAAAGTACGGCGGGTACGAAGAGCCGAGACTAAAAGGGAAAAACATCGCGCTCATTTTTGAAAAGTCATCCACCCGTACAAGATGCGCGTTTGAAGTCGCCGCACACGACCAGGGCGCCAACGTTACATATCTCGGTCCGAGCGGTTCGCAAATCGGGCATAAGGAAACGATGAAAGATACGGCGCGAGTTCTCGGAAGAATGTATGACGGAATAGAATACCGCGGTTTCGGACAGGAGATTGTTGAAGAACTCGGGAAGTACGCCGGAGTTCCGGTTTGGAACGGACTGACAAACGAGTTCCATCCGACTCAAGTTCTGGCGGATTTCATGACGATGGAAGAATCGAGCGGGAAGCGTCCGGAGAATATCGCCTTCTGTTACATGGGCGACGCGAGATTTAATATGGGAAACTCTCTCCTTGCGGGCGGCGCGATAATGGGTATGGACGTTCGCCTTTGTGCGCCGAAAGAATATTGGCCCGACGATTCGCTTGTGAATCAGTGCCGCGCGATTGCAGAGCATTCCGGAGCGAAAATAACTTTAACCGAAGATGTTAAGGAAGGCGTTAACGGAGTTGATTTTATTTACACGGATGTCTGGGTATCAATGGGAGAACCCGCCGAAGTTTGGGAAGAAAGAATAAAAGCGCTTAAGCCGTACCAGGTTAATATGGACGCCGTTAAGGCGAGCGGCAATCCAAAGGTTAAATTCATGCATTGTCTCCCTGCGTTTCACAATCGCGATACGAAAGTAGGCGCGGAGATTTACGAGAAATTCGGTTTGGACGGAATGGAAGTAACCGAAGATGTTTTTGAATCCGAACATTCGATAGTTTTTGACGAAGCCGAAAACCGTATGCACACTATTAAAGCCGTAATGGTTGCGACGCTCGGAACATAACCCGTTTGCATGATTTTTCTTGATAATTAATTCGAGTTTCCTTGATTAATTTACCAAGCATATTTTGTCATTGGGAGAGCGGGACAATATTATTTCGTTTAGACCTAAAACTTAAGATGATAAGTTGAGAATCGTACTTTGTTGTCATTGGTCAATAATTATTGGAAAAAGCGGTTCTAAGCCCTTTGTTGGTAAGGGGTTTCATGGATTATTTTGTGTAAACTTTTTCCCTTTTTGGTTCCTGATTACCCAGGTTGGCATTAGCACTTTAACGTGTTAAAGAACAAACGGGAAGCGGGTTATCTTAATCTGTAGGGAAAAACAACGACAACTTTTTGATTTATTTGCGGCATTCTTTTGGGAAGCGGCTCAAAACGCCATTTGTTTAGCGCGTTAATCGAAGCAACTTCAAGACGGGCGTCTCCTTTTGTCAAAGGAAAAATATTCTGTACCGTTCCGTCGGGAGCGATAGTAACCTGAAAAACCAAATCCACTTCTTTTTCGGCTCCGGCGGGATAAGTCGGAATTGTGTAACTGTAAATTGTCCGCTCTCTTTCGCCCTGAAAGTCAATCTCAAATTTTCCGTTGCCGTATTTTGCTAACGCCGAATCCGTTTCCAATTTATCTGAAACGATGGAATCTTTGTCGGTTTTGTATTCGGAAAAATAATCACCTTCTCCTTTATTTTTAGCGGTCGGAAAGTTTTCCGTCTTGTTCGATTTATTATTTAATTCGCCGTTTTCTTTTTTTGAAGAATTGCTGAAACTGCCAAACTCCACAAACACCCAGTTTGGATTTTGCATAGAGTGATTAACGACGATAAACAAAGCCGTTAAAATTAAAACAAGATGAACGATTACGGAAAAAAGAAGCGGCTTCTTTTTCATCGCGGGTTATTCTTTTTCGGTTTGGATTGTAAATTTATCGACACCCAGCCCTTTGGCAATGTCTATTACTTTAATTACAGCGTCAAGACTAACGTCTTTATCGGCCTGTATTAAAATGTTTTCGTCCTTTTTTTGTTTTATCTTTTTCTCAATCGAGGCGGGAAGCTCCGCCAGCGAGGTTTTCTTTCCCATAAAATAAATTTCAGCGGTTTTGGTAATTGAAACTACAAGGGGCGAGGTTGACGATTTTGCCTCGTTTTCCGTTTTGGGCAAGTGAACCTGAACTCCGTTGTTGATAACGAATTGTGAAGTTAGAAGGAAAAAAATAAGAAGAAGCAAAACAATATCGGTAAGCGAAGAAAAACTGAATGCGGCAATCGGTTTTTTTGATACTTCAAACTTCATGATTTTTTACTTTCTGAAATCAAATCCAAAATCTCGTTTGTGAAAGTTTCCATTTCGAGGACTAATTTTTTTACTTCGGTAACAAAGTAATTGTAAGCGGCGAGCGCAATAATCCCGACGGCAAGCCCGAACGCCGTTGTAATTAACGCTTCCCAAATTCCTCCGGCTAAATCGCTTGGGTTTACCACGCCCTGTAATTCCTGAATCTGCATAAACGCCTGAATCATTCCGGTTACCGTTCCGAGAAAACCGAGTAAAGGTGCGACTCCGGAAATGGTGGCAAGCGTCGAAAGACCTTTTTCAAGATTAAAAACTTCTTTTTTCCCCGCGTTTTCAATAGCTTCGGAGATTCTCTCGTGCGACAGATTGATTTTTTTTAATCCGCTTAAAACAACATTTGCAAGGTGTGAGTTGCTTGTTTCGCAAATTTTTACCGTTCCGGGAATATCGCCTCTCTGAATAAATTCATAAACATCCGAGGTAAATGTTTTAGAGTTTTCTTTTATTTTTTTATATGTTACGTACCGTTCAACTATAATTGCCAAAGCAATAACGGAGGCGATTAAAATAAATAAAAGCATCCAGCCCCCTTTCAACAAAAGGGCAAAAAGCGTCATCTCAGCGAACATACAAATACTCGCGTTTTCTTAGAAAATCTTTAGCTTCTTTCAGAGTATCAAAAAATCCGATTCTTACTCTGTACCAAGTTCCGCCGAGCTGCGGCAGATACGCTTTAACGACAAAAGCGTTAAAACCGTTTTCGTAAAGTTTATTTACAATCTGCGAAGCGCGTTCGCTATCCCGCCAGGAAGAGAGCTGCACCATATACTTTCCGTTTGCAAAATAGATTTTGTTCGTAAGTTTTTTCTCGTTGGGAAACTCTTTAATCAAACGCGGGTCAACAACATCGTAAGAGTTTTCCGTTTTTGTTTTTTCCGGATGGTGAACGTCCACTTCTATTTTGCCTGTTTTATCTTTTGTTGCTCCCAGCTCTTCCGGAGTAATCGGAGTTCGTTTATGTTCCGTGGAATCAACAACTTCTTTGTTTTCTTTTTCCGG
>JALWEC010000506.1 GCA_027036655.1 Melioribacteraceae bacterium | reverse complement strand
CGGGACATAAGAGATCAAGCGAAAGCCGACGCGAAGAAGGAAGCTCAGAAAATTGTGATTAACGCAATTCAGAAAACCGCTGTGGATCATTCCGTTGAAACTACGGTCTCCGTTGTTCAGATTCAGAGCGACGAGATGAAGGGACGAATAATCGGGCGCGAAGGAAGAAACATACGCGCGTTTGAAGCGGCAACCGGAATCGACGTTATCGTTGACGATACCCCTGAAGCCGTTATTTTATCGGGCTTTGATCAATACAGAAGGGAAATTGCACGAATCGCCCTTGAGAGATTAATCTCCGACGGACGCATTCATCCTGCCAGAATTGAAGAAGTGGTTGATAAAGTTCGCGAAGAACTTGAAGATGAAATTTACAAGGAAGGGGAAAACACAATTATTCAGCTTGGCTTGCACGGAGTTCATCCGGAACTTGTTCGCCACATCGGGAAGATGAAATATCGTTCGAGCTACGGACAAAATCTTCTCCAGCACAGTATTGAAGTCGCATACATCACAGGTTTTATGGCTGCGGAATTAGGACTTGACGTAAAGATGGCGAAACGCGCGGGGCTGCTACACGACATCGGTAAAACGCTTGATAAGAGTATCGAAGGCCCGCACGCGCTTCTCGGATATGAAATGACGAAGAAGTACAAAGAGCATCCGATTGTCGTGAACGCCGTTGGAAGCCATCATGACGATATTGAAATGACAAGTCCTTATGCGCCTCTTGTACAGGCGGCTGACGCAATAAGCGGAGCGCGTCCGGGCGCCAGACGTGAATCTCTCGAAAGCTATGTTAAGCGTTTGGAAAATCTTGAAAGTATTGCAAACTCGTTTGACGGAGTGGCTAAAACTTACGCTATTCAAGCGGGACGCGAAATTCGCGTTGTGGTTGAGCCTGATAAAATAGACGATGATTATTCGGATCAGCTTGCATACGACATAGCGCAGAGGATTCAGCAAGACCTTGAATATCCCGGACAGATAAAAGTTACCGTAATCAGGGAAGTAAGGAAAATAGCTTTTGCAAAATAGATGAGCGAAAAAATAAAAATAGGTTTAACCGGAGGAATCGGCAGCGGCAAATCGACCGTTGCCGATTTTTTGCGTAAAAAGGGGATTAAGGTTTTTGACGCGGATAGACTGGCGAAAGAACTGATGACCTCCGATGAAGAACTGAAGCGGGAGTTAATTAAGGAATTCGGAGAGGAGACGTTTTCCGGCGGAGAGTTAAATCGGGAGTATCTTGCAAATACGATTTTTGTTAATCCGGCAAAGGTTGAAAAGATTAATTCCATTGTTCATCCCGTCGTTAAAAATAAGTTAACATCTTTAATGAACAAAGAGCTTGAAAAGAGTAATCTTGTTGCGGCTGAAGCGGCGTTAATTTTTGAAGCAGATATGACGGAAATGTTTGATTACATCTGGGTTGTTACCGCAGACGAAGAAATCAGAATTAAAAGAGTTATGGAACGAAGCGGGTTATCGCGCGAGGAAATTATAAAAAGGATGGAAAATCAAATCCCGGAAAAAGAGAAAATCAGCCGAGCGGATTTTGTTTTCTACAATAATAATTCGGTAGAAAAGCTCGAAGAAAATGTTTCATTTATGCTTTCCATTATTCAAAAAATTTAAGCGGTTTTTATTCCGCTCTTAAATGTTAATTTTGTAATTTTAAGAATGTGTTTGAAGTTTTATGGTTTTTGAGGTTGTTCATTATTGGAAGGTTTTACATAACCTTCTAATTTGTCATTCTGAATAGAGCGAAGCGGAATGAAGAATCTCAAAACGATAATTATACCGAATTTAGAGATTTTTCGGACGGCTTTCATCTTCGCCCCCGACGAAAAGCGGTCGGGGTAAACTTAGCTAACTTATTATTACAACTTTAGGTTTTGCAAAAGGTCTCTATTAATTAAAATAATTTTTTGAAATATGGTCTTTATTTGGAACAACTGATGAATTATTACGGAGATTAATCGTGAATATCGTGAACAGAGCAATTGTAAATTTCGTTAAACTTTTACCTAAATCAACAGTTTATTTTTTCGCCAAAAAGTATGTCGCCGGAACGCGTCTGCAGGATGCAATGAATGTTGCCAAGGATTTGAACTCAAAGGGTATTCTGGCAACAATCGACGTGCTTGGCGAGGCAATAACTAATTTGGATGAAGCAGCCGAAACTCAAAAAGCGTGCATTGAAGTGTTGGACGCAATTGAGAAAAACAAAGTAAATTCCAACTTGTCGATTAAACCTACCTCGCTCGGACTTGCAATCAACAAGGATGTTTGCTACACTTTGGTGGAAGGAATAGTTCAGAAAGCTGCCGAGTATAATAATTTTGTCAGAATCGACATGGAAGATTCTCCATATACCGATTTGACTATCGAGCTTTACACAAAGCTTCATGAAAAATACCCGAACGTGGGAATTGTAGTTCAAGCATATCTGAAGAGAACTTATGAAGATGTTGAAAACTTAAACTCGCTTGGAACGAATTACCGTTTGTGTAAAGGAATTTATGTGGAGCCTGCCTCAATTGCATACAAATCTCGTGAGGATATTCGCAAAAACTATATTAAGATTTTAGATAAAATGCTTACCGACGGCAATTATGTAGGCATCGCCACGCATGACGAGTTCCTAATTAACAAAGCTTACGGAATGCTTCGTGAAAAGAATGTGCAGGAAGATAAATATGAATTCCAAATGCTTTACGGCGTAAGGGAAGATTTAAGGAATAAGATTGTCGCCGATGGACATAAAATAAGGGTTTATGTTCCGTTCGGAGAAAAGTGGTATGAGTATTCGATGCGCCGTTTTCAGGAAAATCCGGAATTGGCTTGGTATGTTGCAAAAAGCGTTTTTTCATTTAAGTGATTTTAGAATTTTTTAACATATCGTTTTTTGAAATTAACTTAGAGAAGGCTTTGCATAACCCCGTAAAATGTCATTCTGAATGGAGCGGAGCGAAATGAAGAATCTCAAAACCGGTAATTATACCGAATCTATAGATATTTCGGACGGTTTCCACCGTCCTCAATATGACAACTTTAGGTTGTGCAAAGGTCTCTTAGATACCAACAGAAAGGGAACCGCATGAATATTGTCGGAATAGAGAGTTCGTGTGATGAGACTTCCGTTGCAATTATTTCGGATGGTAAATTAGTATCCAATCTTATCGCTTCTCAGGATTTTCATACTCAATACGGCGGAGTAGTGCCGGAGCTTTCCAGCCGCGCGCATTTGCAGATAGTCTCTCCTCTGTTTAAACAGAGTTTGAAAGAGGCGGGGCTGGAAATAGCCGATATTGATGTTGTCGCGGCTACCGCGGGACCGGGATTAATCGGAGCATTGCTTGTCGGCTTCTCTTTTGCCAAAGGTCTGGCGTATTCACTTAATGTCCCATTTATTCCCGTTAACCATATCGAAGGACATATTTTTTCCGGCTTTTTGATGAAGGAAAAACCTGAGTTTCCATTCCTCGGAGTTGTAATTTCCGGCGGGCATACATTGCTGCTGTTAGTTAAAAGCGAACTCGAGATTTACAAACTCGGCTCTACTATTGACGATGCAGCCGGCGAAGCTTTTGATAAAGTTGCTAAGATGTTGGGACTCGGTTATCCGGGCGGACCAAAAATTCAGCAATACGCCATTGAAGCGGAACCGAGCGACATACGCTTTCCCGTTGCGCGGACAAAATCCGAGTTTGATTTTTCGTTCAGCGGACTCAAAACTTCCGTCCTTCGTTATTTGCAGGAAAATTTCCCCGATAATATTATTCCGGATAAGGAGAAAAGAAAAGTTGCGAAAGCTTTTCAGGATGCGGTTGTTAAAGCTCTTACAAAACGGGCGGAGAAAGCGCTCAAGAGATTTGACGTTAAATCAATTTCGGTTGTCGGCGGAGTAGCGGCAAACAGCGGAGTTAAAGATGGCTTTTCCATGCTAGCAAAAAAATACGGAAAAACTCTTGTAATTCCTTCATTGGAATATTGCGGAGATAACGGAGCCATGATTGCGCTGAGAGGAAAGCAGATTTTTGAAGCCGGGAAAAGATTCGGATTTGATACTAATGCATTTCCCGCTTTGCCACAAAATCATTTTCTACAATTGGATGTTTGATGAAAGGTTTTTTTAAGTCATTTGAATTTTATGCGGCTGTCGCTCTCTTTGTTTTTATCCTTTTTTTCGGTTATCTCTATTTATATACTCCAAATTATTTTAACAATTCTTCCGTGCGGGAATTTACAATTAAGGAAGGGGAAACTCTTTCGCATGTTATTGACAGACTTTACCGAAAGGGATTAATAAGAAATCGCAGCGGGATGAAGCTTGCCGCATATATTACAGGTTCAGCCGATAAAATTCGCGCGGGTAAATTCATGCTCCACACAGGCTCTACTTTTTTTGAGATGCTTAACGAGTTTACCAGCGGCGGAACGGGGCATCAAACCAAGGTTACAATCCCCGAAGGTATTTGGCAGAATAAACTTGCCGGACTTTTACACCATGAGCTGAAACTTGATTCAACAAAAATTATGAAACTTTCGTTTGACAGAAAATTTCTTAAGTCTCTCGGATTGCATGTTAAAAAGTTGGAAGGCTATCTTCTTCCCGACACTTATTTTTTTGATGATGACTGGGACGAGCGGGAAGTTCTATCAAAACTTAAATATGAAAATGATAAAATTTTCAAGATGCCGAGAGTAAAAAAACAGATGAGCAAATTGAACATGACCCGTCATGAAATTCTTACGCTCGCCTCGATTATCGACGGAGAATCGAATAAAACTTCCGAGTTTAAACTCATCTCGGCGGTTTATCATAACCGTTTGAAAAAAGGGATGGCGCTCCAAGCTGATCCGACAATACAATATCTGATTCGCAACCGGAGAAGGCACAACAAAATTTATTATAAAGATCTCAAAATTAATTCACACTATAATACCTATAAGTTTGCGGGACTTCCGCCCGGTCCGATTAACAATCCGGGACGCGATGCAATTTTTGCGGCGCTCTTTCCCGCTGACGTTAATTATCTTTACTTTGTCGCTGACGGAAAAGGAGGGCATCTCTTTGCCTCGCGGTATTCCGAACAAGTGAAAAACGTCAGGAAATACAGAATTTGGCGTTCAAAAAAATCAAGACAACGCTTAAGAAAATGATTGGAACATTTATAAATATATTTGAACAACTATTCAAGAAAAGTAAAGATGTTTTATTTTTCTTTATACTTTTTTCCGTTTTAACTTTTATCTATTCGGGATGCGCCAAGCAAGTTCCGCCCTCCGGAGGCCCCGTTGATAAAACGCCTCCGACTGTTGTCGCTACAATCCCGTTTGACGGAACTACTGATTTCAAAGGGGATGAGCTGTCGGTAACATTCTCCGAGTATATCGATAAAAATTCATTCCGGAATGCTTTTTTTATTTCTCCCGTTGTAAGAAATATGAAATATGATTGGAGCGGAAAAACCGTTACAATTTCTTTTCACGATTCGTTGAAGAAAAACACAACTTACAGCGTTATAATCGGAACGGATGTGAAAGACTTAAATAACAAGAACAAAATGTCTCTTCCTTATGCGTTCAGTTTTTCTACCGGAGATAAAATAGATAAAGGGGAAATATCCGGCAAAGTCTTTGACAGTAAGCCGCAGGGAATAACAATCTTCATTTATAAAAATTTATCAGATACAATTACTCCCGCAATAGTTAAACCGGATTATATTTCCCAGTCAGGGAAGAACGGAGAGTATCTTGTTACAGGTTTGGGGGATGGAAGCTACCGCGCTTTTGCCGTTCGGGACAAAAATTCCAATCTCCTCTGGGATTCGGAAAATGAGGAAATAGGAATTCAATTCAAACCGATTGTGCTTGCCGATTCAACTAACATTCGGAGCGGTGTAGATTTTCAGCTTACCGTAATGGATACAAGCAAACCGGCTTTGCTCGAAGCCACAATGACAGATCGCAACCATATTCTGAGTGTTTTCTCAAAACGGATTGACAGTTCGAAAATATCTTCCGGTAATTTTTCGATTATCGATTCGACGAACAACAAAACTTATCCGGTTCTTTATGTTTATAATAAAAAGAGAAAGGGGAGTAATGTTTTACTCGAGATTTCCGATTCCTTAAAGGACGACAGACTTTTCCTAACAAGTAAAAATATTATTGATTACTACGGCAACAAATCCGGGGAAGAGGAAACAGAATTTTATTACAACGGGAAGCCGGATACCGTTAAGCCTAAAATAGAAAAAGTGATTTTACCTTTTGATAAATATATTTCTTTTACTAATCCGAGTTTTATTATCAGATTTTCCGAAGGCGTTTGCTTCGGGGGGCTTGCTTCATCTGTTTTAATTCATAACGAGGCGGGGGAGAATGTTAATTTATCGGTATCGAAAATTAATGACGCTGAATTTGTTGTCGCATTGAAGGAACAACTTCATCCTAACGAGAAAATTAACTTAAAAATTTTGATGAATCGAATTTGTGATGCCGCCG
>JALWEC010000505.1 GCA_027036655.1 Melioribacteraceae bacterium | reverse complement strand
CCTTCAACATCCTGCAGATACCACAACGGGAAAGTATCGTTATCGCCGTTGGTAAAGAGCACGGCGTTCGGCGCGCAGCTCTGAAGCAGATTGTAAGCGTAATCCCAAGGCAGATAGTTCCTTGAGCGATCGTGTGTGTGATAATTTGTAAGAAGCATATTTGCCGGGATAAAAATAAACGCCAGCACAATTCCGGTAGTGGCAATCAAGTTGTATTGCTTCGATTTTGCAAAAGCTTCCTTCAGTAAATCAATAAAACCGCGCGCACCTATGGCTATCCATATTGAAAAGACAAAGTACGCCCCCACATAAAAGTAATCTCTCTCCCTCGGTTGCGGCTCCTGACTGTTAAAATAAATAGCCATTATGTATCCGAGCATCATAAAGAGGGCGAAGTAGATAGACGCCATCTTCCAGTCTCGCTTAAAATGATAAAACATTCCGAACAGTCCGAAGAAGAAGGGGATTCCCCAAAGCTGCGACCAATCCACTCCGTCGTCCTGGCGCGTTGAATGCCTTCCGGCGTAGTTGAAGAGCCAGTAACGCGTAACCATGTGATCCATCTGATAATGGATGAAAAAGTCCAAATCGCTTGAATACTTAGTGTACATTCTGGCGTGCATCGGCTCGTTGGAATAACGCCGGCGGAAAATAGGAGCGTCCCCGTATTGCTCGCGATCGAGGTAGTACATTAACTTACTGAACGTCTTGGGATTGTTCAGATTTATCGGGGGATTTTCATTGGCGCGGATAATTATCATCGTGTAAGTTGTAAATCCGATAAGGGCAAACATAACCGACATAAAAGCAATTCGCATCGCTTCGCGCGCATGTTTTTTAGCCCAAACGGCTCCGTAAAAAAGGAGAGCAAACATAAGTCCGAAAGTAATGATATCGAGCAGAGTATTGTCCCCGCCGATTATCCCCACAATTTTCGGCACATACTTCACTATAATCGGATAAACGATAACGAGTCCCAGTCCGCCGAGAGCGACGGGGTAGTACATTGAATTTTTATTCTTAACCTTTTTAAAGAATATACCGATAAAGACCGCCGTTACACCAAGAAAAATCAGAGCGAACTGTTTATCGGTTTGATGATACTGTTCCGGCGAAGGAGCTTGAGCGTTTGTGTAAGTGCTCCAAATTGCCATTGCGATTAAGAGGAAAGCGATTCCGTTTGCAAGAAGAATCCAGCCGGTTTGCTTAAGGATTTCTTCATCGTCAATATATTTACGATAATAAACGACCATTACGATTGAAGGAATGGCAAGAAGCGCCATTAAATGAACGCCGGTTGAAAGTCCCATTAAATAACCGATAAAATAAAGGTATCTGTCGCTTCCTTCTTCGTCGGCTCTTTCGTACCAAAGCATTACAATGTAAACGGCAAAAGCCATTAGGAATGTAGCCGTTGCGTAAACCTCGGCTTCAGCGCCGTTAAACCAGAAAGTATCGCTAAAACTGAAAGAGAGCGCGCCGATTGCGGCGGACATATAGGTTATGAAATTTTCAAAAAGATTATGCTCTTCATTTTTTCTGTAGTTATTAATCAACTTAACCGCTATTAAGTATAAAAACAGAATTGTGAAAGCGCTTGTTACAACGGAGATTGTGTTAACGCGAAAACCAATGTTTGCCGCGAAAGGAATAAGGGAAAGCAATCGTCCCATCATCAGAAAGAAAGGCGTTCCCGGCGGGTGCGGTACCTGCATTCCGTATGATGACGCAATAAATTCGCCGCAATCCCAAAAGGAAACGCTCGGCTGAACGGTTGAAAATCCGACAAAGAGAGCGAGGAAAAATACAAAAGCTCCCAATCCGTAATAAAGTCTTTTTGAGTTCATCTAAACTCCCAAAATTATTTTTGTGTAATTATACATAATTCGGTATAACCGCTTTTTAAAAATGAATTCGACCATTTTGGTACAAACTCTTTATCTAAAAGTTTCATAATAAATCCGTTAACGCTGAAGGGGTCAATTCCCAATATTTCGACAATTTTAAAATCATTATTTAACATCAGATTTTTCAGTCTGCGGTAAGTGTATGATTTTTCATAACCGTGCTGCCAGTTTCCGAGATGAATTAACTGGTAAAGCTGCCAGAGGGAAAACCG
>JALWEC010000504.1 GCA_027036655.1 Melioribacteraceae bacterium | reverse complement strand
CGCTGGTCGCCAACCGTTCCGATAATTTCCCCTTTACGCGCCGCCGAAATAAGCGCGCGCAAACCCGCTCCGGGACGCAGCTCGCGGTTGCCGAACTTTCCCCGCATCATCGTAAGCCAATCATTTACGTATGGATTGCGCTGTTTTTTCGCCAATCCCAGAATTGAGCGATGCATTTTTACTCCTATCCACGTTCCGGCGTATTCCCAATTACCGAAATGTGCGGTAAGCATAAAAACGCCCTTCCCCTTGTCTGCGGCTTCTTTAAGAATATCTAACGAATCGCTTTCCGCATAATCGAGCACATTTTTCTCCGTTAGTCCGGGCATTGCCATAATCTCAAGAAAAGTGATTGCAAAGCTCAGATAATTTTTTTTTGCAATCGATAAAATTTCTTTATCCGATTTTTCGGGAAAAGCTTTGTGCAAATTTTCAATTACTACTTTTTTACGAATCGGGATTACATTGAAAAACAAGAACGCCAGCGCTCTCGCGGGATATTTAACACGCTTAAACCCGATTAAAATAACCGCTTTACTGATAATTGAAAAAATCAGATATTCCGCTTTGTCCCTGTTAAAAATCATCATTCCCCGATAAGCTGACGCCAGCGTATGTTGTTAACTTCGCCACGTTTTGTGGAATGCACCAAATCGTATTCTCCGATGCCGAGCATATCGACAAACACAAAGACAACGCCCCCTTCAATATTGTGATAATACCAAAGCTCGTAAGGTTTAGTGGAGATGTTATTGGGATAACGGTCAATTGTATCGGGCGGACCGTAAGTAAGGTAAACTCTTCCCATGTCCGTCATATATCCGGGATGAGTCCGAGTTTTAAACTTGCGATTAACATAATCCAACCGGCGCATATATTCGTTCATAAACTCATTCTGAGGCGTCGCCGGATTTTTATCATGATTTTTCCAGAAGCGGGTTAAAAATCTCTGTTTTTGTTCGGGAGTTTTCAATTCCTCAAACTGATTTTTTTCATCACGCGAAGCAATGTAACGCAGCTTCTTAAAAAACAAGTCCGCTTCGTCCGAACTCATTCCGCTGAAGCGTGAACTCACGGATATTTTTCCGCTAAAGCTGCTGTCCGTTTTAACGTTCGGATTAATCAGAAAAAATCTTTTGGAAGAGGTGTATGCGTAGTTTACGGTTGTATCGACAATAGCAAGCATTAAATTGTATGCGCCTGTTGGTTTTCCTTTCATGTTAATTTGCCCGACTTTCACAACCGAATTATTCTTTGTTGATATTAAAGATTTCCTCTGGTAAACTTTTTCCCCGCTGGGATTTAATACGACAGTCAGGAAGTTAACGCTTTTACCAAACGACTTTTTCAAATTATAAACCTCGGCGTAATAGAATACAACAGGCTCAAGCGGGGAATAAATCCGGCTCGGATTAGGAAGAACTTTAAAAGTATTTTTATAGAAAATTGAATTTTTATCTTCCGATTTAATAATGTTTCTTCCAAGCTCAATGTTGCTCAGAGACGTTTTATCCTTAGGGAAAGACGCGACTTCGAGTTTATCTTCCAGCGTTTTTATGTTCTTCTTGTTATTCTCGTCAATCACGGAAAAGGTCAAATTGTACTTCCCGAAAGGAACAACTATCTGAAATTGCCCCAGCATTTCGTTCTTTTTGTTGAGCGTATCGGCGGATGATTTAACGGAAAATACTTTAACAATATTGTTCGTAGTGTCTTGTCTATCGCGAAGAATAACCCGCATAATTACGGAAAGTTTATCGCCCGTTTCCGATTTTGCGGCTTCAAGTCCTCTTTTCTCAATCTGATAATAAAACTCGATGTAATTCGATGAATCGCTGAAAAAAAACTGCGAGTAGTCAAAATCAAAATTTACTCCGCCGTTCTGTCCGAAAACAGTTGAGGCGACAAAAAATAAGATTAAAAGTTTTTTCAAATTTCTGTTTTTCCTTGTATATCTCTATTTTTTAACTATTAATTTTTAATTGTTAAAGACCTTTGCATAACTCAAATTTGTCATATTGAGTTCGCCACGCCTGCCCCAATTGCTTTTTGTTGGGGACTAAAGTGGAAGCCATTCGAAATATCTCTAAATTCGGTATAATTACCGGTTTTGAGATTCTTCTCCCGCTCCGCCTTGGCGGATGATCAGAATGACATATTACGGGGTTATGTAAAGCCTTCTTTCTGTTTAATCATACCCGGAATCTTGAGTTCAAAGTTCTATAATTCTTAATTTATAATTTATAATTTGAAATTTGTAATTTGTAATTATCATCTTACCTTCAGTCTGTCCATCCAATTCGGGTCGTGCCGTTCTCCCCGCTTTGTGGAATGAAGCAATCTGTACATACCCAAGCCGTTTTGATCTCCGAAAATGAATTCAACGCCTCCTTCTATATTATAATAATACCATATTTGGTATGGCTGGTTGTAATAATCATTCTGCTTTCTGATGATCTTACTCGGCTCTCCGTATTTGATATAAACTATTCCGCGGTCGGTTAAACTTCCGCGTTTTTTATATTCCTTAAATCTTTTATCAGCGTATTTTACTCTTTCTTTAAACTGCTCGTAAGTTTCATTTTCCGGCGTGGAAGGATTTTCATCTCTTTTCTGCCAGAACGAATAGAGGAAAACTTCTTTTTGTTTCGTACTGTCCAATTGTGAATACTGCCAAATTTCATTTTCACTTGCAAGGCATTTCGACGACTTAAAAATTGCATCGCATTCCGGACCGCTTAAGATTGCAAAGGGACTTGCAAGGAAATTACGTTTAACAAGAGCATCGTTAATGTTGTAGTTGGAATCGGCGACAACAGAACTGACATAATAAAAATCTTTTTTCTCTTCATCCAATATTTTTCCCGTCTCATCAACCAAATCCGCAGTAATATCATATTTGCCCGACATGAAGTTTTTAAGACGAATAAAGCCGGGATCGGCAACCGCATTTTTGCCTGTGTTGAGAGGGCTTTCCTTTTTCCAGACAACTTTTCCTAGAGAATTAGTCAGCTTAATTCTGAACTTCAGCGGTTTGGAATAGTCCTCTAAGCCGTAAATTTCCGTATAGTAAAAAACAACCGGCATCTTCTCGTAAAAAGTAGCTCTCGGATTGGGATAAACTTCCATACAATTCTTATAAAAATTAGATTTGTTGTTTTTTGAACCCGTAATCAGTTTGGAAGCCAGTTCAATACCACTTATAAAAGGGGGCGTCTTTTTCTTAACATTAAGCGTTGTGTGGTAATAGTCAACTTTAGCCGAATCATAATAATCTCCGATTGCAACCTGCATTTTATATTTGCCGGGATCGAGTTTTATATCGAACTTCCCGAGAAAAATCTGAGTTCTGTTGGTATCTAAAATTGCATACCGTACAATATACGGCTGATTCATAACCAAGATACTATCGGCAGTGCGTACAATGGCAATATCGATACGAGGATATATAAAAATGCCCTTTTCAGAGTATGTATGCACAAACCCGGTATCGGCGACAGAGTAGTAAAATTCATAACGAATTGAAGCCGAATCATATCTGAACGGCGTCATATCATATTCAAAATTAAAAAACTTTTTGCCCGACTGAGCCGTTAAAACTGCGGTGAATATCAACAATACCAGAAGTATTTTTTTCATTTGCTTCCTCTTAATTCACATCAAATATTTTGAAACTAAATTAATAAGTTTTTGAAAAGTAACAAAGCGGAAAACCGAGAAATACGCGTTGTTATCGAAAGCGCCCGTTGAAATTAAGCTGCAAAATAAAAAAGGCGTCCGATCGGACGCCTTTTCAATTAATATATTTGATTAAGATTTAATCTTAGTCAAGACCTAACGTAAGCGTAAATACATTACTGCTGCCTAATGCGTTTTCTTTGACATGGCGGAAAGCGTAATCAAATTTAATTTTAACGCCGTCAACCATTTCCCAGTAAACGCCTGCGCCAAGAGCATAATCATAAATGTAGTTGTCTTGGTTGCCTGTATAGTAATTGTATCCACCGCGTAAATAAAGCATGTTCATGAAGTCGTATTCAATTCCGCCTCTAACTATATCATCCAAGTTATTGTTGTTTCTGAAAGCTGCGGCGAGCGATAATGAATTATTAGCGTCAAACATAAATTTGTAAGATGCGCTTAAATCAAAATAACTCGGAATTTCAAATTCTTCGGTAATCGGAGTATAAACTCCGGTACCCGAACCCAATGCGCTTCCGGGAATCAATGTTCTCTGCTGCAAATCTGCGCCGGCATATTTCATATTATCGCCGATATTTGCAACAACAACGCCTAAGGATAATTGTTTGTTAAAGTTGTACTGAACGCCGAAATCCAACGCCCAACCGTTCGCGGTTGTATTTTGAATTCCTTCATGAATAACTTTCATTGTTACACCGGCAATAACTCTATCGGTAAGTTCTTTAGAGTATGTTAAGCCCAAAGTAACATATGAAGGACTGTAAGTTTCGCCGGTGCCATCGGGATTATCGTAGGTTGTAATAGGAATATCGCCGAATCCGATGCTTTTATATGATAAAGCAATCGAGCCTATATCGCCTAAGTTGGTTCCGACGGCAAGGTAGGAAATATTGATGTCCGCAATGTATTTTGAATAATCAAACATTGCTTCCGTTCCTGTCATACTGCCAAGTCCGGCAGGATTATAATAAATAGCTTCAACTCCATGGGTGTTAGCCAAAAAAGCGCCTGCAGTGGCAATTGAACGAGCGCCGACAGGAATCAATAACTGATCGGCTCCTGATGTACCTCTACGAGCAGCGTCACCTGCAAAAGATACTACAGTGAAGCTAAATACGATAATTAATATTAGTATTTTTCTCATTTTTTATTTCTCCAAATATTTTTTACATCAATTAGAGTAAGCGGAACGGAGGTTCCGTTCCGCATAACTCAAATTAATATCTCTGTATTTGCTTTTGTGGCATAATGATTGCGAATTTAAGTACTTTATCTCCATACTTCGGATTTGATACAATCGCAATATACATGCCTGAAGCTACTCGTAATCCATCTTCGTTTTTAAGATCCCAATTCAAGAATGGGTTTGTATCGTTCTTTTCCAATGTTCTAAGTTTAGTTCCGCTTAGCGAGAAGATTTTCACCGTTACTTTATTCGGTAGGTTTGTAAATGTAACGAATGGATCATCGGCGCGAAACTTAGAGCCCTGTTCATAACTTCCGAGCGGATTGTACGCATAAAGCGGGTTAGGATATACGTTCACTTTTTCGAACATTGACTTAGCTTCAGAATCAGTAATATTCAATTTGGGAACAAAAGAATATTTATCTTTTTCCGTTAGGAAATATTCCGGGTTAATAACCAAAGTTCCGGTAGGATTGAATGTTCCGGTTGTGTCAATTCTTTCCAATCCAACCAAATACATTGTATTAAAGAACGGAGAGTTAGCTATCGTCTTCATTGAGTCGGAAATACCGGCTGCACTAAGATTATATCCATTACTATAATTTGCTTGGTTATGATCTCCGGTATAAACAATATTGCTTCCGGTAGGATCATACGGGCTGTCAAAAATGATGATATATTCCTTAGTGAGTGCTATATCATTACTCGGGTCATAAACTCCGGGGGGCGACACTGAACTTTGTCTTGCGTCTTCCGTATATCCAACGGCAAGTTGATACTGTTCGCCAAACCTATCGTCAACAACCCAAGCCTGGAATGGCAAATCAACAAAACCAGGGCCTGAGTTGAGTAGTCCTTCTGCATATTTATAAGCGTGTCTTTTATAAATATACCTATAACCTTTACTCGTAACGCCAAAACGAAGTTCTACTCTTCGCATTCGGTTTGCTCTAATTGCATCGGAATTATTTTGACTAAGAACCAGAAGAACTACTTTGCTCGTATCAATATCATTTCCGATATAGAAAGCTCCGGTAGTATCATTTTTGTAAGGAATAGCCCAGTCCAAAGAATTGTATTCAGGCTGCTCAGGAGCTTTCCAAGGAACATCAACAGTAAATCCATCCACCATTCCCGTATATTTTTCCACATTATCGTAGTTTTTCGAAGAGTCGGAAAGAATTGTATCAGTAGTTTTATCTTTTATATAGTAGTAAAGACTATAAACCGTACTTAAACTGTCAAGATAAAAACCGATTTCATATTCATCAGCTTTCGTAAGACTTTTATTAACTACCGTATAAGTTATATTTGTTTCGGAAGCTCCTTCAATGTGCTTAGTATTCCCGTTTGTAATATATGGATCATAAGAATTCGATCCGGGAACAATACCAACAATACTATGAGGACCTTTTATAATAACATCACTATTTCCTGTGTTTTTAATATCATATAATCTTGATAATACATAATTACTGTCTTTAGCGTCGTCGTTATATTTCAATAAAGCCTTTTTATTAAGAGCGTATGAAGTAATGCTAATAAAATATGGTTTTCCTTTAATTAAAGGACCATTAGTAAACGGATCTTTGTCAATTCTTAAATTTAGCCAACCGGTTACAGGATTACCATAAGTGT
>JALWEC010000503.1 GCA_027036655.1 Melioribacteraceae bacterium | reverse complement strand
AAAACCAGTAGTCCGATTTGCCGGAGATAAACCGATTTCCCCGCCATGTTAGGACCGGTAAGAATAATTATCTGCTCTTCGGAATTGTTGAGCCGGCAGTCGTTCGGAACAAAGTTTTCAGTCGGGGAAAGAATTCGTTCAACAACCGGATGTCTCCCGTTCTTAATGTAAATTTCGTTCCCTTCGGTTAAATCCGGCTTTATATAATTATACTCGTCAGCCGCTTCTGCAAAAGATAAGTAACAGTCAAGCGTAGCAATATGATGCGCGTTTTCCTGAATCGCTTTAGCGTAGAAAGCCACTTCTTTCCGAAGTTCGTTAAAAAGATGAAATTCCAACTCGCCGATTTTTTCTTCTGCGTTTAAAATTTTATCTTCATATTCTTTAAGCGCGGGAGTAATGTAACGCTCGCTGCTGACAAGCGTCTGTTTCCGGATGTAATCCTCGGGAACTTTCTTTTTATGCGTGTTGCTGATTTCAATATAGTAACCGAATACTTTATTAAACCCTACTTTAAGAGAAGGAATGTTTGTCCGTTCCCGCTCGTCCCGTTGCAGATTGGCAATCCAAGTTTTAGCGTTTTTTGAAATGTCTCGCAACTCGTCGAGCTCGATGTTGTAGCCCTTTCTGATAATTCCGCCGTCGCTGATATTTAACGGAGGTTCGTCGGTAATGGCAATTTCAATCTTCCGGATTATCATTTCAAGTTCGTTTAAGGAATCGTTGATTCTTCTCGATTCCTCGGATTCGGCTTGGTCAAGCAGTTGTTTAATAATCGGAATCTTTTTTAGCGATAATTTAAGATTTACCAACTCGCGCGCGTTTGCCCTGCCGGTGCTTATTCTCGAAGTGAGCCGTTCCAAGTCGCTTATTTCTTTCAGCTCGTTCTGAAGATTTTCGCGCAAAGATTTGTTTTTTACAAAATCCTCAACGCTCTGCTGTCGTTTCAAAATCGGGTCGAGTTTTGTCAGAGGAGCGGAAACCCACTTCTTCAGCATTCTTCCGCCCATTGCCGTTTTTGTTTTATCGAGGACTTGAATTAAAGAGCCTTCGCGCGAGCCGTCGTGCATCGTCGCCATTATTTCGAGATTTCTTTTTGTCGCAAAATCGAGCGACATATAATCGGAAGGATTGTAAATTGCAATTTTATTCAGATGAGGTAAATTGGCTTTCTGTGTTTCCTTAAGATAATTCAGATTTACGCCTGCGGCTGAAAGTCCCGCCGTTAAATGTTCGATTCCGAAACCTTTTAAGGTTTTTACTCCGAAATGTTCTTTAATTAAATCAACCGCAAAATCATAATCGAAAAACCAGTCTTCCAATTTTGAAATTCTGATTTCGGGAAAAAGAGATTTTATAATCGGTTCGAGATAATCCTTATCTTTTTTTGATATTAAAATTTCTGCGGGATTTATTAACGAGAATTGCTCTTTTAGTTTCTCATCCCTGACTTCGTAAGCGTAAAATTCGCCCGTTGAAATATCGGAAAAAGAAATCCCTACTATTTCGCCAACGATGTGAAGCGACATCAAATAGTTGTTTTTATTGTATTCCAGCAATTTATCCGAAAAGACTACGCCGGGAGTAACTACTTCCACAACTTCCCGCTTTACAAGTCCTTTGGCAAATTTAGGATTTTCTACCTGCTCGCAGATTGCCACACGATAACCGGCGCGGATAAACTTGGGCAAATAAGTGTCGATCGCATGATGAGGAAATCCTGCAAGCGGGACCGAGCTTGCTTTTCCGTTGGCGCGCTTAGTTAAAACAATGCCGAGCACTTTCGATGCGATTTTGGCGTCTTCGTCGAAAGTCTCGAAAAAATCACCTACGCGAAAAAGTAAAATCGTGTCGGGATTTTCTTTCTTAATCTGGAAAAACTGCGTCATTAAAGGCGTTTGAGCCATATATATTCCTATCCGAAATATTTCTAAAATAATTTGATAATATACGAAATCCACAGCATGAAGTCATGAATTTAGTTTCAACTACTAAGGGCTTGCTGAAAAAGCCGGAAGTCCTATAAATAAAGGGGAAGAGAGAAAATAAACCTGATAAAGTGCAAATAAATTAATAAATTGGGGTAAAAATATGTGCACTTTAACAAAATAAACAAGGCAA
>JALWEC010000502.1 GCA_027036655.1 Melioribacteraceae bacterium | reverse complement strand
TAGAACACGGATAAGAGGGCGAACAGATACCGGAAATCCGCTAAAATGAAATATCATTCAATAATCTCACATAATTCTTAATTAATTCAAATCCTTGTTATTTCCTCCCACGTCTTACCGCTTGAGTCTTACATCTTACGTTTTACATCTTACGTTTTACATCTTACTTTTTACGTTTTACGTTTTACGTCTTGCGTTTCTCGTCTTACGTCTTGCTTAACTCTAACCACTAACTTTCCAATAATTCAAAAATCGTAGATATATTTTTCAATACTATATTGCGTCAATACTCGTTATTTTTCAATTATTATTTTGGCACAAATGCACCAATTTCTCCAAATCCTCGCTTCGCCCGATTGCAATTAATTGGTCGCCTCCCAAGATTTTTGTTTTAGCGCTGGGATTATAAACAAAGTCCCCATTCGCCTTATGAATTGCAACAACTATAATATTCAGTTCTCTGCGAAGAGGCGATTCCGACAGCGACAAACCGGCAAGAATCGATTTTTCGGCAACAGTTACTTCCTCCAATCCGATATTGATATTTTCTTTGCGCGCAATTCCTTCAATAAAATCAATCACTTTGGGACGCAGCAAAAGCTGCACCATTCTTGAACTCCCTATTTCAAAGGGCTTCACGACGCGGTCCACTCCGGCTTTAAGTAATTTAACTTCGCTGCCTTCGTCAACGGCGCGCGAAATAACATAAATTTTCGGATTAATCTGCTTAGCGCTTAACGCCGTAAAAACATTCTCGGCGTCGGAATGAGTAACCGTAACAATTCCCTTTGCGTTTTCAATTCCCGCGCGCTTAAGCGTTTCATCGTTGCTTGCATCTCCGATTACAAACATATAGCCGTTTTCGGTCAGCTCGTCAACTTTCGAACTATCCCTTTCTATTACAATAAACTTTGCGCCGTTTGTCCTTAACCCCTCGCAAATACTCCGCCCCATTCTTCCGTATCCGCAAACAATATAATGCCCGGATAAATTCTGCATTTTTCTTCCCATCCTTCTTTTTCTGAAAATTTGCATTTCAATCAATAATTGCGCCGCGCGTCCGCCGGTATAAGCGATAGCAAGCACGCCGGAAAAAATTACTATTACGGTAAAAACTTTTCCCGAATCGGAAAGAGGCTTAACCTCCTTAAAACCGGTTGTAGTCATAGAGATTACTGTCATATAAAAAGCGTCGAGAAGAGAAAAATCTTTCTCAATGATCATATAGCCCAGCGTACCGAGCACCAGAACGCCGGCTAGAGCTAAAAAGCCGTAGATTACTTTTTTATACAGATTATCGTAAATTGTTAACCTCTTCGATTTAAGAGAAAATTAAATATTAAATTTCCAACAATAAGGGACAAAACTTTCTTAATGTTAAGCGACAGTATTAATCGAACCGCCTGATAAATTTACGGTTTGTTTGTCAAAAATATTCAACTGCTCGCTCTCTTCAAATTCTTTTCTAACCAAAGTCCTTTTATATCTATCCCAATCCTTAAAATTAATTTTAAAGATTGCACTTTTCAACTCCGTATTCCAAAAACTAATTCCTATTCTCTTATTTTCAACTTAATACAATATACTTCTTCCGCTTCCTTGCCAAAAAACAAGAATTTATTTTCCAACACTATATTACTATATTTTATGATTTAATTTTTAAAGATACGGTTTTATAACGATTTGAAAAATATATTAGGAATATCGGCATTTTATCATGACAGCGCGGCATGCCTTGTCCGGGACGGCGAAATAATTGCCGCCGCGCAGGAAGAGCGCTTTTCGCGGAAAAAACACGACCACCGTTTTCCAAAGAATGCCGTACAATTCTGCTTGGAGTATGCCGGAATTACAATTGACGCAGTTGACATCGTTGCATTTTACGATAAGCCCTTTTTGAAATTCGAACGGCTTCTTGAATCCTACCTTGCTTACGCTCCGAACGGAATAAAATCCTTTATCAAAGCTATGCCTTTGTGGATAAAGGAAAAACTTTGGATGAAAGAATTTATAAAGAAAGAATTGGGCTTTGAGGGAGAAGTTCTTTTCCCCGAACATCACCAATCCCACGCCGCGTCCGCCTTTTTCGCCTCCCCTTTTCAGAACGCCGCTTTCCTAACGATTGACGGCGTCGGCGAATGGACGACGACAAGCTACGGAGTCGGAAACGGAAATAATATTTCAATTTTAAGCGAAATCAAGTTCCCACATTCGTTGGGATTGCTTTACTCCGCATTTACTTATTACACGGGCTTTAAGGTAAACAGCGGCGAATACAAAGTGATGGGACTAGCCCCCTACGGAGAGCCGAGATATGTTAACGCAATTTTGGAAAATCTGATTGATTTGAAAGAAGACGGCTCGTTTAAATTAAATATGGATTACTTCAACTTTGTCGCCGGCTTAACAATGACAAATGAAAAGTTTCACAGGCTTTTCGGCGGGCAACCGAGGAAACCGGAAACCGAATTAACTCAGCGCGAAATGGATTTAGCCCGTTCCGTTCAAGACGTTACGGAACTCGCGATGTTAAGAATGGCGAGGCATATCAGAAAAGAGACAGGAGAAAAATATCTTACGCTTGCCGGCGGAGTTGCATTAAACTGCGTGGCAAACGGCAAAATCTTAAGAGAAAATATTTTTGACGATATTTGGATTCAGCCCGCTGCGGGCGACGCAGGCGGCGCGCTTGGCGCGGCGCTTTTTACATGGTATCAGTATTTTGGAAATGAAAGAAACGCCGACAACAAAAATGATTTTCAGAAAGGTTCTTACCTCGGACCGGAGTTCTCGAACGACGAGATTAGCGAGTTTATTAACAAGCAAAAAATTCCGGCGCACAAATTAAGCGACGACGAATTGTTCGGGAAAGGAGCCGAGCTGCTGAACAGCGAAAAAGTAATCGGCTGGTTTCAAGGGAGAATGGAATTCGGTCCCCGCGCATTGGGGAACAGATCAATACTTGGGGACGCGCGTTCATCTAAGATGCAATCGGTAATGAATCTGAAAATAAAATTCCGCGAAAGCTTCCGCCCCTTTGCGCCGGCAGTTCTCGAAGACAAAGTTTCGGAATATTTTGAGATTGACCGCCCCAGTCCGTATATGCTGCTGGTCGCAGACGTTAAGGGAAGCAGAAGAATACCGATGAGCGAGGATGAAAAATCTTATTTCGGGATAAAGAAACTCAACCTTAAACGCTCCGATATTCCCGCCGTTACTCACGTTGATTACTCGGCGCGGCTGCAAACCATAAGCCCGAAAACGAACCATAAGTTTTACAACTTGGTCTCGCGCTTCGCTAAGGATTACGGCTCGGCTGTCGTTGTTAATACATCTTTTAATGTACGCGGCGAACCTATTGTTTGTACGCTTCGAGATGCTTATCTTTGTTTTATGCGCACGGACATGGACGCCCTTGTACTCGGAAATTACCTGCTTTACAAAGAGGAACAAAAACCGCTTGAAAATGACACTGATTGGAAAAAGGAGTTTGAATTAGATTGATAATAGACGAAATAAAAAATATTGAAAGCAGTCGGAAAAAGCTGCGGGAATTCGGTTTGTTGATTGGAGCGGTTCTGATAATTATTGCTTTATTTTTGTTCTATTACGAACGCGCTTCCTTCATTTACTTTGGCGCTGCGGGAGGATTGTTAATTCTCGCCGGATTGCTCTTCCCGAAAGTCCTCCTTCCATTTCAAAAAGCTTGGATGATTCTTTCCGTAATTCTCGGGTATTTCTCCACGCGTCTGATTCTCGGAATTCTTTTTTATATTGTAATAACACCGATGGGAATCGCGGCAAAGCTGTTTGGAAAAGATTTTCTTGAAAGAAAACTAGACAAAAAAAGTAAGAGCTACTGGCATTATAACCGGGAAAAAGAATATGACAAAGAAGAAACCGAAAGACAATTTTAGAGGAAAAAATGAGTAAACTATCGATATTCAAAGAGTTGTGGCAATTTTTAAAAGTCAGAAAAAAATGGTGGCTGCTGCCGATTATTCTCTTTCTGATTCTTCTCGGAGGATTAATTATTCTTACTCAAGGTTCTGCTTTGGCTCCGTTTATCTATGCAATTTTTTAATGCCGATAGGGATTACGAATTAACCGCCCTCCGGAGAGATAAACATATTTTTACTTAAAAAACGATATAACGGTTTGAAGATTTGTTCTAATTCATTTACTACCGACCAAATCCGTTAACTGTTTATTTATTGTTTATTGGCTATCAAAAAATTTTATTACGGAAAATAATAAGATTGAGTACTCTCAACAAGAAAAACTTTTGCGGAGAGGGAGGGATTCGAACCCCCGGACAGCTTGCACCGTCAACGGTTTTCAAGACCGCCGCATTCAACCGCTCTGCCACCTCTCCTGAAAAAACATTCAATAATGAAACTACAATTTTGAGTTGTAAACTTAAATATTTATTCTTAAATCTCCAATGGAATTATTAAAGATTAATAAAATTTACCTAAAATTTGCTTTGATTGACATTAAAAAAATGAACGTTTCCGATAACCGAGATGCTCGGAAAGTTTGGGATAGAGTATATTTTCAAAATGCAATTTAATCAGTTTCTTAACGGTTACTATATTTGCTCGTTAATACCTTATCAGTAAAATCCGTGTTATTTTTATAAGAATATTTTCCTATATACTCTAAAGCCCCTTATTTATAGGATTTTCAGAGATTATAATTTGTTCAGCTTTTTCACTTTTGGTTTCAGCTTGTCCCTCCTATGTTTTGCAAAACATTCTATATAGATGGAACGATTCAGGTTTCGCTCTTACGGAGTAGTCCTTCTTTTCAAAAATGGAAATATTCTCTAAATGTGTTGTAGTAAGACACAAGACTGAAAACTTTGCGCTTATCCATTCTCTTATTCGTCCGTTCATCCACATCTGACCAAAACCGGTCGGCATAAACTCTGCGGACTGTGTTTTACGCTATACAAAATCAGAAATAAACTCAATTAAAAGAAAAAATATTCTCCTAAATTATTCCCAAAGTTTTTTTGGATAAACGCCTTTTTCAATCAACTCTTCAATTCTTTTTTCAACCGATTTCTTATCCTCGCTGTAAGTTAATCCGAACCAAGTTTCGTCGCTTCGTTTTACTTTTACTTTTGCCTCACCGGAGTTAATAAGATTATCCACAACAGTTGGAATATAAAACTCGGATTTGGGATTATCGTAATTATTTCTAATGAATTCCCTGAAGTCCCTATCCAAAAAATCAAAAATAGAAGGATTAAAAGCAAACATGTTCATCGAAACCGTTTCGTCTCCGGTAAGCTCAATTTCCGCCCCCTCGTCTTGAACGGATATTATTTTTGAACCTTGCTTCATTATCTTCGTATGTTCCACAATCGACATCAGATAATCTTGCTCGTCCACTTGACAAATTCCGCGCGAGACAGAGCCGAAATCGGAAAGAGTATTTTTGAGTCTGTAACCGATTAAGCCGTACTCAAACGGGTTTGCGTTATTTTTTAAAAATTCAATCGCGATCTTATATGAACCGGCGCCGTAAAAATCATCGGCGTTAATTACAATAAACGGCTCATGTACATTATGCGCGGCAACGAGCATTGCGTGCCCCGTTCCCCACGGTTTTACCCGTTCGGATGAATATGAAAGTCCCTCGGGAATAGCGTCAAGTTCCTGATAAACGAACTCGGTAAAAACAGAGTCCGGCAGATTGCCGAGAATCGTTTCTTTAAATTCCTTCTCAATCGATTTTCTGATTATAAAAACCACCTTGCCAAATCCGGCGCGAAGCGCATCGTAAATAGAATAATCAATAATTCTTTCACCGTTCGGACCAATTCCGTCAATTTGTTTCAATGTTCCGTAGCGCGAGCCCATTCCCGCCGCAAGTATAACTAAAGTCGGTCTCATATTTCCGTTTCCTATTGTTGAATATTAATAAATCAAATCTAAAAATTTTTTTTCTTATTCATAAATTATTTTCGGAACCTACAATACGAGGATTAACGGATTAGTAATCAGTGAACAGTTGTCAATAATGGATTGTAAATGGAAAATTGGATGAACGGAGTAAAGAAAACATAGATTTTTTTTATAATTTCAACCCAATATTGTAATTAAAAATTTTATTAATCGGGGCTCTCAAATTATAAACATAGCACAGTATGTTTATCCCGCAAAATGCGGGAGGAAGGCGAACACTGTTTTGGTTATTTATGTTAATAAAGCAAGTGTTATGCTTTCTTTTATATGGGAATAACGATCGGCAAATTGTACCAATTGTATTTTCACAATCCGCCGTGGCGGAAACTGCTTCCCTATAAACAAAATTATCAACTTAAGAGCTTTTTATCGTTAACCCAACCCGGACAAGCCGGAAACAAAATTAGAAAAAGTCGGACAAAAAAACAATCTCTGGACCCCTTATCAACAAGGGACTTTAGAGTATTTGGAAAAATATTTTGCCACAAATAACACGAATTTTACCGATAAGGAACTAATATAAAACCATCTAAACCTTTATCACACCCAATACGC
>JALWEC010000501.1 GCA_027036655.1 Melioribacteraceae bacterium | reverse complement strand
CGGATATATTTCGGGAAGCGGCTGGAAAGAATATCAGGAAAAAGGAAGCGTCTGCGGGATTGAACTTCCTGCGGGTTTGGAGGAATCCGAAAAACTCCCCGCACCGATTTTTACTCCCTCCACAAAGGCGGAAATCGGCGAACACGATGAAAATATTACCGAGGAAGAGGCAAGAAAGATTGTCGGCGGAGATATATACGATAAGGTAAAAAATTACACACTCGAGATTTATAAAAAAGCTTCGGATTACGCCGAAGCAAAAGGAATTATAATTGCGGACACGAAACTGGAATTCGGAATCGTAAACGGAGAAGTAATTTTGATAGATGAAGTCCTTACTCCCGATTCCTCGCGGTTCTGGCCAATTGAAGATTACAAAAAGGGGGGCTCTCAGAAAAGCTTTGACAAGCAGTACGTTCGTGATTATCTTCTTTCGATTAATTTTAATAAAGAGCCGCCGGCTCCCAAACTGCCGGAGGAAATTATTCGGAATACAACGAATAAATATAATGCGGCTTTAAAAATACTTACAGGATATTCTCTAATTTAAAAATGAAAGGTTAAAATGAAATCTCCCGTTAAAATTGAAGTTCAGAATAAAGAAAACTTATATATTTTGTGGAACGATAACAGCGAAACCAAAATCCCGCTGAAGAAATTACGGGACGCTTGTCCCTGCGCGGAATGCGCCTCGAAGAAAGACAAGAAGGTTGAGTACAAGGAAGCGTTCCCGACGCTTAACATCGGCGGCAAATATGAAATCATTAAGATGGAGATTGTAGGAAATTATGCGGTTAATATTTTCTGGAAAGATGGACACAGCACCGGAATTTACGAGTTTAAATATCTCCAAGAATTAGGGGAGTAATGGTCTTACCCAATCAATTAACGGTCCTGCGGATTTTACTCACGCCGGTTTTTTTATGGCTCTTTTTGAGCGATAATCTTACGATGAACCTTATTTCGGTTTTTGTCTTTTTTATCGCCGCCCTTACGGACTGGTACGACGGCTGGCTTGCGAGAAAGTACAACTATATCACAGATTGGGGAAAATTCCTTGATCCTCTCGCGGATAAAATCCTTACTTCCACAGCTTTTTTCGGGTTTGTCGTTATCGGCAGACTTGAGCTTTGGATGGTGCTGATTATTGTTTTCCGTGATTTTTTTATTACCGGAGTCAGAATATATGCCGAGATAAAAGAGCTTGATTTCAAAACCAGTTCTATCGCCAAAGCAAAAACTTTTATCCAAATGGCGTTTCTTTATTTTCTTCTTCTTCTTTATTTTCTTGAAAAAGTTGATCTCGGTAAAGGAATCTGTAAGGAAATACTCGCTTTCCTTGATAACCAGACGGCAATTTATTGGACGATGCTGGCAATTACGGTACTTACGCTTTACACATTGATTGACTATTTTATTCATAACAGAAATCTTTTTCGGCTGACTAAGAAAAAATGAAACCCAACAAGTTTGAAAAATTGATTGGAAGCGGACTCTTAACGGGATATTTTCCTTTTGCTTCCGGAACAGTGGGAAGCTTGCTGGCGCTGGCTTTTCTCCCTTTGGGACGGGAAGCGCTTGCGGCGCTGGTCCTTGTTTTTTTCTTCTACGGAATATATATCGGAGGCAAATTTGAAGTTGAATACGGCAAAGACCCGGGACAATTTACGCTTGATGAGTTTGTCGGAACGTGGATTGCCTTTTTCGCAATTCCTTTAAATCTTTATTCAATAATTTTTATATTTATTGTCTGGAGATTTTTTGATATTCTTAAACCGTTCCCGGTAAGAAACGCCGAGAAGTTAAAAGGCGGATTGGGAATAATGGCGGATGATGTTATAGCGGCATTGTACGCAAATATTATCGGACAAATAACTATTTATTTAATAATAAAATAAAACTACTATGAAAGCTTACATAATCAGTATTGGGGACGAGTTGCTAATAGGTCAGGTTATCAATAAAAATGCGTCTTATATTGCGCAAAAGATGACCGAAATCTCATTGGACGTAGTGAAAATCTGCGATATTCCCGATGATGTTGAAGCGATTAAAAGGGAATTGGATAACGGATTCAACTACGCCGACCTTGTTTTAGTGACAGGGGGATTAGGCCCAACGC
>JALWEC010000500.1 GCA_027036655.1 Melioribacteraceae bacterium | reverse complement strand
TGGAGATAGAAGGCATTTTGCTTCAGGAAGGAATTTATACAGATTTTACGACAATTGTGAATGAAACAAGAACGAACATTGTTTTAGACATTGAAAGCGAGCGACGGCAGGTTATTTTGAGTGCGAAAGGACCGGAGATTGAGCCTGTTGAACTAACTAATCTATTTAAAAAATTAGAGAATTTAAACTCGCCTGAATATGTCGTCTTCAGTGGAAGTTTACCTCCGGGGTTAAGTCCGACAATTTATGAAAGAGCCGTTGAAGTTGCGAACAATTTAGGCGCTACAACTATCCTTGACACGGATGGGGATAATCTGAAAAAAGGAATCAACGGAAAACCGAAGATTATTAAACCGAATATTCATGAGCTTAGCCGGTTAGTCGGAAGAAAATTATCAGGCGTGAATGAAATTATAGAGTCTGCGGAAGATATCCGTAGGCAAGGAATTGAGATTGTGCTGGTTTCAATGGGCGCTAAAGGAATTTTGTTGATATCCGAAAATGAAAGGTTGCATGGGGTTCCGCCCGAAGTAAATGTAGAGAACACGATTGGAGCCGGAGATTCGTCAGTAGCCGGTTTTGTATTTGGTCTGAAGAAGAATTTACCGTTAAAAGATTGTTTAAAATATGCCGTTGCCGCCGGTACTGCAACAACATTGCAACCGGGGACTGCGCTTGCAAATAAAGAGGAAATTAATTCGATTTTCGAAAAAGTTAAAGTTTCTTCCGTTTAATTTTAGTAGTTTTATTTTCATTTCATTATTGTAATTTTTGATAAAAGGAGTTGTAAATAATATGACGACAAAAATTTCTAAGAAGCAGAAAAAGATTTCTCTCATAGAAGCAATTTCAATTGCCGTCGGAACAATGATTGGCGCAAGTATCTTCTCCATTTTCGGAGTGGGAGCGGAAATTGCAAAACAGGATTTGCCGGAAACATTTTTACTTTCCGCTTTTTTTGCTTTTGCCGTTGCATATTCATACACAAAGTTAGGAAAGAAGATAGTTTCCAATGCCGGTCCGATTGCTTATATTCTTAAAGGTTTCGGAGATACGGTTGTTACGGGAAGTTTGAGCGTTTTGATGTGGCTCAGTTATGTTGTTTCGATATCCCTATTCGCCAAAGGCTTTTCCGGCTACTTTCTTCCGCTATTCGGTTTTTCAACAACCGCATTGTCACTGGGAATTACGGAAGCGGTTGTAATTGCTTTTTTTACCGCGCTTAATTTTTTCGGTTCAAAAGCGGTCGGGAAAGCGGAGTTTTATATTGTGCTGATTAAACTTTCCATACTCGGATTGTTTATTGTGGTAGGGCTGTTTGCGATTAAACCTGATTTAATAGTCCCTTCTTTTAACGTTTCGCATATAAACGGTTTGGTTCACGCTTCGGTTATTTTCTTCCTTTCCTATATGGGGTTCGGACTTGTAACGAATATCTCGGAAAATATGGATAACCCCGAGAAGAATGTCCCGAAAGCCATTATTATCAGTATCATTATCGTTTCCGTAATTTATGTTTCGGTCGCGCTTGTGGCTGTCGGGAATCTTCCCCTGAAACAACTGATAGCTTCCCAGGATAACGCTCTTGCGGTTGCCGCGAAACCGTTCCTCGGAAAGTTCGGTTTTCTCTTGATTTCCATCGGCGCTCTCTTCTCCATTTCATCGGCGTTAAACGCCACGCTTTACGGAGGCGCCAATACGGCGTATTCCTTTGCAAAAGAAGGGGAACTGCCCGAATTTTTTGAACGGAAGGAGTGGTTCGGGACAAACGAGGGACTTTACATTACGGCCGGTTTGGGATTGTTATTCGCGCTGCTTTTTAATATTGGCGGTATTGCGGCGATTACAAGCTCGGTTTTTACCGTTATTTATATTTTTGTGTTAGTGTCGCATTTAAAAATAATCAAGGAAGTGGGAGGCAACAAGGGACTTGTAATCATAAATCTTACGATTATTTCAATCGTGTTTCTGCTGCTCCTTTATTATCAGTGGCTTGATCAGCGGTCTGTGTTTTACGGCACAATAATCACTTTTGCAGCTTCATTTGCGGTAGAATATCTTTATCGGAAAATTAAAGCGCGCGAGTTTAAGAAGATCGAATTCCATAAGCCTAAACTAATGAA
>JALWEC010000499.1 GCA_027036655.1 Melioribacteraceae bacterium | reverse complement strand
ATATAAACAATCCGAAAATATTGTTTGTACACGCGTTTCCTCATGATCACAGAATGTGGTCAAAACAAATTACCGCTTTATCGAGGGATTTTTGTGTAATTTCGTACGATGTGCGCGGATTCGGAGAAAGCGCGATTGAAAACGGGCAATACACAATGGAAATGTACGCCGATGATTTAATTAATATTGTAGATGAAATTGACGGCGGCAAACCTGTTCTCGTTGGATTATCAATGGGAGGCTACATTTCGCTGCGCGCTTTGGAAAAAGCCGAAGATAAATTCAGCGGTGTGGTTTTAATGGATACTCGCTCCGAAGCGGACGATAACGCGGGAAAATTAAAACGGGCAAACGCGATTAAGGAAATTTCCGAGAACGGAATTATTGATTTTGCCACTGAATTTGTAAAGGGATGTCTTTCCGAAAAAACTTTGAACGGCGGAACTCCCGCATACAATCAGGCTTTGGAAATTGCAAAATCCCAAGATCCGATAGGAGTTAAAGGCGCATTGCTTGCTATGGTAAGCCGAACCGATACGACGGAAAGTCTCTCCAATCTTTCGATTCCCGCTCTCGTTGTCTGCGGCGAGCACGATTCGCTGACTCCTCCGGAAATGATGAGAGCGATGGCGGAACGAATTCCCGACAGCCACTATGTTGAAATTCCGGAAGCGGGACATTTATCGAATATGGAAAATCCCGACGAAGTGAATAAAACGATTTTTAAGTTTGCCGAAATTATTTTCTCTTAAGCTGATATTACCGAATGAAATGGGTTAGAAAACTTTACGATTGGGTGCTTCACTGGTCCGAAACCAAGTATGGACCGTGGGCGCTTTTCTTCCTTGCATTTGCCGAAGCGTCATTTTTCCCGATTCCGCCTGATGCGCTGCTTATTGCGCTCGTTTTAGGTTACAGAAAAAAAGCTTTCAGATTTGCTTTTCTCACTTCAGCCGGTTCGGTTCTCGGAGCGATTCTCGGTTACTCGATTGGTCATTTCCTTTGGTGGAACGGCAACGCGGAGTTTTCCAACATTGCGCATTTCTTTTTCCTGAACGTTCCGGGATTTGACGAAAAGATTTTTGAGAGCGTTCGCGAACTCTACAATCAATGGAACTTTTGGATTATCTTCACCGCCGGATTTACTCCGATTCCCTACAAAGTTTTTACGATTACAGCAGGCGCATTTAAGATTAACTTCCCGATGTTTCTTTTTGCGTCGATTGTTAGTCGCTCTGCAAGGTTTTATCTTGTTTCGTTTCTCATCTGGAAGTTCGGAGAGCCGATAAGTAAATTTATAGATAAATATTTCGACTGGCTGGCGATTCTGTTTACCGTTCTTCTTATCGGCGGATTTGTAGCGATAAAGTATTTGATTTAGACGCGGGACGTTAAACGAAAGACGCAAGACGTAAAACGCTAGACGTAAAACGAGAAACGTAAAATCCAATCTTATTATGTCATTCCGAGTGGAGTCGATAGACGAAACGAAGAATCTCCAGACAGTAATTTTCGCAAATCTAATTCATATACATATCGTAAAAACGGAAGACACGGAATGCAAGACGCAAGACGTAAAACGAGAAACGTAAAATCCAATCTTATTATGTCATTCCGAGTGAAGTCGATAGACGAAACGAAGAATCTCCTATAAAAATTTAAGCAATTTTAATTTTTTGTGCAGACAAGAAATGCCCCTTGACAAAATTACAGAGAAACCGACGAAATTAATTTCATTGGAAACCGCTTGATTTAAGAGTGAAAATTATCTAATTTATTTCACAAATTTGAGGTTTTTAATGGATGTTGCCGAATTAAAAATATTTTGAAATTGTAAACTCACAGGCAAGTGTAAAAAGTTACAGTAAATCACTTAACCCTTTTTTACTTACGGCGTATATTTTTCAGCAATACGGAATATTTGTTTTGCAACAATTAAGAACCCCAAAAGTAGATTTATCAAGATTAAATAACGAATATACGAACTGATGTTTAACATATATTCCCGATAAACGCAATGCGTTTATCGGGAATGTTGTGGGTAATGCAAGAAAAAGACAAAAGAAAAATAAATGAATACCATTGATATAAATATTAAAATACCTCAATTATGGGGAGAAGACA
>JALWEC010000498.1 GCA_027036655.1 Melioribacteraceae bacterium | reverse complement strand
TGGAGCGAAGCGGAATGAAGAATCTCAAAACCGGTAATTATACCGAATTTAGAGATATTTCGGACGGCTCCCACCTTCGCTGTGGCGAACTCAATATGACAAATTTAAGTTATGCAAAGCCTTCTTAAAATTTATCCCGTCAAATGTTCGCAATATTTAATTATATTTTGCTTTAATATGCAAAGAAATATGAATAGCGAAAAAGAGAAAAACAGACTAATCAAAGAATCGAAATTCGTGGTTCTTGACTTTGAGACCACGGGGCTTTCACCCAAAAATTCCAAAGTAATCGAAATCGGGATGGTAAAAGTGGAAAACGGGAAAATCACCGATACATATTCCTCGCTGATTAACCCCATTCTGCCCGTTCCTTACCAAATTACTCTGCTAACCGGCATAACGCAGGACGACGTAAAAAATGCGCCCATATTTGAAGAAATCGCATATCAGATTCTCGAATTTATCGGCGACGCTACTCTCGTAGCTCACAACGCTCCGTTTGATTATTCCTTCTTAAAATCGGAGTTTAACTTTGCGGGATTCGACGTTAATAACCTCGAAATAATCTGCACGTTGAAAATCGCCAAACGCCTCCTTCCTCATCTTAAAAGCAAATCACTTTCGGCTCTGAGAAAACACTACGGCGTAATGCATAAAAACGTTCACCGCGCGTTAGGAGACGCCGCCGTTACCGCTAAGATTTTTCTAAGAATGATTGACCAGCTTGAGGAAGAGTTCGGCGTAATAACCGAGCAGAAACTCATCCATTTTCAGAAACTTCCCGCAAAGAGTATCGGCGCAAAGGTGATGAAAAAATCTCTCCTTGAAGATTTTACACGGCTGCCCGAGAAACCCGGAGTTTACCTCTTCCTTGATAAGGATAAAAATGTAATATATGTCGGGAAAAGTAAATCGATAAAAAAAAGAGTGGGAAGCTACTTCCTTTCAACTGCGGAAAGCAAGGCGAAAAAGATTGTCAGAAAAGCCAAACATATTGATTTTATTGAGACAAACACGGAACTAACGGCTCTTCTGACAGAAACGACTCTAATCAAGAAATATCTTCCCGAAAGAAACTCTCAGCAAAAAAGTTTTCCGCAAACGCATTTTATCAGAATAGTAAAATCCTCTTCCTATCCCAAAATTACAAGCGCGGGCAAATTCATCCCGAACAGCGACGACTACTTCGGACCATATTCCAACAGAGAAACCGCCGCTAAGATGATTGAAATCGCCTCGAAAGCTTTTAAGATAAGGGAATGTACTGAAAAGGAATTTAAGAAGAAAAAAATTTGCTACCTCGCCAATATTGAAAGATGCCTGGCGCCTTGCGTTAAAGAGGTAAAAGAGGAATACGAGAGCGAACTTCGTAAAGTTTACGACTTCCTTTCGGGAAACAATTCCGAAGCGCTTCAAATTTTACTGAAAAAGATGAAGCGGTTATCCGAAGAACTTAAATTCGAGAAAGCGGCTGAAATACGGGACTCCGTACAGCTCCTTTTAAATCAAATATTAAAAACCTCCGTCCTTTCCGAGCCGATAAACAAAGCGGAATGTTTGATTAAGATTGAGGGAGGAGTAAACGACGATTTTATTCTTTTCCGCAGCGGAAAAGTTTTTATAAAAAATGATAAAACAAACCCGAGAGATAATTTCGACGACGCCCTCCGCGGATATTACGACGGTGAAATTTTTTTGGACGGCGACATCAACGAAAGAGATTTGGAATACTTCAAAATAATTTTATCGTGGCTCAACACGCACCGTTCAAGATCTACAATTTACTATCTGAAAGATTTCGAATCCCCCGAGGAAATTTTTTCAAAAATGGGGTAAATGAACAGCGCCATTGAATTAAATGGGCTTGCAACAAATGAGCGCCGCTCTCCTTTTATGGAATGTCTCGATTGTTTTTTGTCTGAAGAAAACCTCAGAAATATCTCAAATTTTAGTTTAAACTCCTGTTCTGAGATTCTTCCGCCACTCCGCCTTGGCGGAGGATTTCGCCCCCAACCCAAAAACGGTCGGGGCAAGATTCACTTCATTCAGAATGGCAAAAAATTAAGTTGCGCAGAACTTTTAAAGAATAAATCTAAATGCCAAAAAGCCGGAACAACAACAGTGCA
>JALWEC010000497.1 GCA_027036655.1 Melioribacteraceae bacterium | reverse complement strand
GGGAAATAATTTACGCGGGCAACAAGGTGAAAGCCGTTTATTCTACCGGCGCGGTTATGGTTACATTCGATGCCGAAGCAAGGTCTGCCGGAAGAGTTGGAGAAGTAATCCGCGTAAAAAGAAATGATGGAATAATTTTTAAAGGAAAAATCATTAATAAAAATGAAGTGAAAATAGTTGAGTAATAAAATGAAAAAAATAATTTATCTGATAATGATATTGCCTGTTGTACTGAGCGCGCAGAATTTTAATTACAACGCGTCGAGATCTATATTTTCCGACTATAAAGCGCTTCACAAAGGGGACGCAATAACCGTGATTGTGGTAGAATCTTCAAAAGCGTCAAATCAGTCCAATCTGGAATCGGGAAGGGACGGCAGCATAGGCGTAAGCGCTTCGGCTGCAATGGGAGCGACAAATTATTTACCGGACTCAAAAGGGAGTTTGGGGACAAGCAATTCGTTCAAAGGGGGCGGAAAAATAACAAGCGCGGGAAGTTTTACAACAAAGTTGAGCGCGATTGTCGATAGCGTTTATCCAAACGGATTGCTTCATATAAAAGGGACAAGAAAACTTGAAGTGAACGGAGAAGAACAGAATGTAAGTATCTCGGGATTGGTAAGACCAATCGATATCAGCTCGGCTAACAGCGTTTATTCTTATAACATCTCCGAAGCTGAGATTGTTCTTGACGGAAGCGGAATGATAGACAGGGAAACAACTCCGAGTTGGTTAACAAGATTATTCCATTGGTTATTCTAAGGTTGGGTGAAAAGATGAGAATCGGGAAAATAATAATTTTAATAATGCTTTTGACTTCGTTGTCGTTCGCGCAGCGATTAAAGGATATAGCTTATTTCCAAGGCGTTAGCGACGAGCAGTTAATCGGCTACGGACTTGTAGTCGGTTTGGCGGGAAGCGGCGATACTTACCGTTCGACAATGACGCACCAGTCGGTTATCAGTATGCTGAAGCGGTTTGGGGTTAATGTGCCGGAGCTGAATTTCCGCACAAGAAATGTTGCGGCGGTAATGGTTACCGCTACGGTTTCCAATCAATCGAAGAAGGGAAGGCACTTTGACGTAACGGTTTCCTCGATCGGGGACGCTAAAAGTTTAATGGGCGGGACTCTGCTTCTTACGCCTCTTTCCGATAAAACGGGCAACGTTTACGCGACCGCCCAAGGGGCGATTTCCACCGGCGGCTACGATGTCGGCACTCCGAGCGGCGGAAGAATTTCACGCAACATAACTTCGTCAGGCTCAATCCCCAACGGGGGAATTTTCGAAAAAGATTATCCCGGGAGTTTGGCAAGTAAGGATGAGATCAATATCGTTCTTAACGAGCCGGATTTTACCACAGCAAATAATGTAAGCGCGGCTATTAATTCCGCGATAGGGCAAGCGACCGCAACGGCTGAGGATGCTTCCCTGATTAAGGTTAAAGTTCCCGCAAATCAGAAGAAAAATATCTCGGCATTTTTGGCGCAGCTTGAAGGGCTTCAGGTTCAGAAAGACGTTGTGGCGAAGGTTGTGTTGAACGAGAAAACGGGAACTGTGGTTACGGGAAGTAATGTTACAATCTCGCCCTGTACGGTTACGCACGGAAATCTGAATATCGAGATTAAATCTTATCCCGTTATTTCACAGCCCTCTTCTTTCTCGCAGGGTGGAACAGTTGTTTTCAATAATCTGGTGCCTACCGTGAAACAGGATAAAAACAACACGGTTGAAATACAAGGCGCGTCCAATGTTCAGCAGGTAGCCGCGGCGTTAAATTCATTAAAGGTTTCGCCGAGAGATATAATCGCGATTTTCCAAGCGATTAAAGAAGCCGGCGCATTAACGGCAGAATTGGTGATTATGTAAGCGATGAAAGAGTTAAGTCTTAAAATATCGAATCCGAACAAACAGATTGAAAAACCGATTGAGGTAAAAAGTCATTTTTCGGAAGCTAAGAAAAGAAAGCTGGCAAAAGCGTCAATGGATTTTGAAAGTTTGCTTACTCAGATGATGCTTAAGAGTATGACAAAAAGTACAGGCGGACTTTTCGGCAAAGAAGGTTACGGAAGCGATATTTACAATACGCTCTTTGAAACGGAAATATCGAAGTATATGAGCCGCAGCGAAAGTATGGGCGTGGCTTCAATGATTTATAAAAAAATTACCGGCGAAGAGTTGGATGTAAGTAAGTTCCGGGCTGAAGAAGCCGGCGGTAATTTGCAGAATGCTTTGCAAGGCTTAAAATTTAATTCAACGGAAAGTAGCGGTAAAACGGTCGCGCCTCCGGTATCCGCATTGAAAAGATTAAGCAAAATTGATCCGATTATTGAAAAAGCTTCCAAGAAATATGACGTCAGTAAATCGGTGCTGAAATCGATAATATTGGCGGAATCTGCCGCAAGACACGATGCGGTTTCGAGCGCAAACGCAAAAGGTTTGATGCAGTTGATGGATCCGACGGCGGAAGAACTCGGAGTTAAAAACGTATTTGATCCCGAGGAAAATATTGAAGGAGGGACTAAATATTTTGCTTCGCTGTTGGATAGGTACGACGGTAAACTTGATTTGGCGCTTGCGGCTTATAATGCGGGCCCCGACAGCGTTAAGAAATATAACGGTATTCCGCCATACAAAGAAACAGTGAACTACGTAAACAGAATTAAAAATTACATAAACTATTTTGAGATGAATCATGAATGATATAACAAGCTTCATTGAGATATTGGAAATGCAGAAAGAGAACCTTGAGGTTTTTATCGAGGTGGCTGCAAAAAAACAAAGGGCTTTGCTGGAAAACGACAGGGAACTTTTCGACGAGACTTTGAAAGATGAAGAGTTTTACATCTCAAAGTTGACAAGAAACGAAAAAGATAAGCAGGCGCTTTTAAGAAAAATCTTCGGAAGAAGTTTGACGGAAGAGGAACGAAAACTCTCAAAACTGATTCCTCTTTTGCAGAAATACAGTCCCGAGAACGAAGGGAAAAAGATTGAGGAATTGCAGCTTGAGTTGAAAAATCTGGCTGAGAAGTTGAGTAAAATCAATAATCAGAATATGTTTTTAATTAGGAACGCTCGTCAATTTCTTATTGACACAATCAACACTTTAATGAATGAAAAACGAGCGTCAATTTTTGACAGAAAGGTGTAATAATGGCGCTTACAAGATTATTTGAAATATCGAGTAAAAGTTTGGCGACTTACCAGCGGGCGCTTTCCATCAGCTCGAACAATATTGCCAACGCGGCGAATCCGAATTATTCGAGGCAGCGGGCGCAGCTTACGACAACCGAGCCGGATCACAGCACAAACGTCGAGCTGGGAACCGGGGTTGATATCACCGATGTACAGCGCGTAAGAAACACGATACTCGATTCGCAAATCAGAAAGTACAACGGTTATAAAGAGGACGCCGATTACAGGACTTCGGTAATGGGAAATATCGAATCGCTCTATTCCGAACCGACGGACGCGGGGTTGTCGAATTTAATGAAGAAGTTTTTCAATTCGTGGAATGAATTGGCAAACGATCCATCTTCTATTTCTTACCGTAATCAGGTTGTGAACGCGGCGCGTCAGATGACGGATAAAATCAGTTCCATATATTCGGGGATGGATGTTGTCCGGAGCGACCTGAAAGCCGATACTTCCGAAGCGGTTAAAAGCATTAACAGAATTCTTACAAATCTCGCCGATGTTAATCAGCAGATTTACAATGCCAGCACTACCGGAAAAACCGTAAATACATTGATGGACAGCCGCGACCAGCTTTTGAAGGAATTAAGTAAATACGCTAACCTAAACGTTCATATCAATGATGACAATACCGCTACTGTTTCTATGGGAGGCGTTAATGTAATTGACAGAGCAAACGCGTATGAATTAAGCGTTAACACCGTTAACAGCGGAGGACGAAATAAACTGCAGGTTTTAGTTCACGGCGATACTTCGCTGAGATTGAATTCCGGAAAGTTAAACGCGATGCTGGATATTTACAATAATAAAATTGAAGATTACAAATCCGCAATTGACACTATCGCCAATTCGATAATGGATAACGTCAACTCCGTACATACAACAATGCAGACAATTGAAACTCCGCCGCAGACAAATGTTAAGTTTTTTACTTCCTACTCAGCCGGTAAGTTGGAAATCAACACCGATATTTTATCGGATCCGAAAAAAATTGCAGTTTCTTCCGACGGCAGCGACGGGAATTCCGACGGCGCAATTCAGATCGCAAACCTTGCCGACGAGAATTTAATCGACGGCGAAAGTTTCAGCGGAAAATATTCCGATTTGCTTACAGATATTGCCAACGAAAAAAGCACCAATACAAAGCAGGGAGAAACTTTTGACTTGGTTTTACAGCAGCTCGATTCGCAGCAGTCGCAGGAGTCCGGGGTTAACGTTGACGAAGAAATGGTCAATGTGCTGAAGTATCAGCGTTCATACGACGCTTCGGCAAAGCTGATAAAAATAGCGGACGACATTTTAAGAACATTAATAGAAATGGTGTAAATTATGAGAGTTACCGACAGAATGATGCAGTCGATTTTTCTGAACAATCTGCAGAATGTTAAATCGCAGATGGGCGAAACGCAAGAAAAACTTGCGACCGGGAAAAACATAAACCGTCCGTCGGATGATCCACTCGGGACAGCGAGATTATTAAGATTGAATAACGAGATTGAAAATATTCGAACTTACAATAATTCCGTCGATGAAGGAATGGCTTTTGTTAGCACTACAACTTCCTCTCTCGAAGGAATACAAGCGGAGGCGTCGCGTCTGATAACATATATGACTTCGGCGCGGGACGCAACAAAAGATCCGAAAGACTTTGCGGCTAAGGTGCAGACTTCTATCGATAACCTGCTTGCTTACGCAAACACAAAATACGGAGGCAAATACATTTTCGGAGGAACGGATCATTCGGAAAAGCCCTACGGTATGGATTCTACAAATACATATGTTGAGGAAAAAACCACGCACTTGGACGGCGAGCAGAAAATACGGATTTCAAGCAGCTCCACTTTGCAGATAAACATCCCGGGGCGCGACGTTTTCGGAACGGTGGGAAATCCTCCGGGCACCGATATTTTTAATTCGCTAATCGATCTGAAAAACAGACTGGCGGCGGGAGAAACGCCGACTGACGCCGACTTTAAGACTTTGAACGATTTTAACGATAATGTGCTTTCGGAACTTACGGTTGCCGGCAATCTTTATAACCGTCTTTCGGACGCTAAATCGCTTCTTGAATCGCAACGACAGGATGTTGAAACTTTGATGGGAAAAGTTCAGGAAGTGGATGTTGCGCGCGCAATAGTCGATTTAAAGGATTTGCAAACTACAATGGACAGAACTTTGCAGATTTCATCATACGTTCTGCCCAAGTCCCTGCTGGATTATTTGTAATCCGCGGAGAATTATTTGATAAAAGAATGGTAGATATTTTAATTTTAAAACAATAAATTATGGTTTAATATGAAAATAAAAAACAATAAATTCGGAGAGTTGGAATTCGATGAGAATATCATCATCGAATTTTCGGATGGAGTAATCGGTTTCGAGAACTTTAAGAAATTTATCCTTGTTACGGAAGAAGAAGGACTTTTTTATTGGCTTACTTCGATAGAGGAACCTGAAATAATTTTCCCTCTTTTCCCGACGGCATTGCTGGATGAAAATTATCCGCAAGAAGAAGGTTACGAAGCGTACGGAATAGTAAAATTAGCCAAGGAAGTAACCGATATTTCAATAAATCTTAAAGCTCCGATTTATATTAATCACGACGAGAAAAAAGGATTCCAAAAGATATTCGACAGCGACAAATTCGAAATTAACAAACAACTATTTGTAGAAAGTAAAAGCGAATAAATATGCTTGTATTATCAAGGAAGCAAAACGAAAAAATAAGGATTGGAAAAGATATTGTTATTACAATAGTAAATCTTTCCGATAACAGCGTTAAAATCGGTATTGAAGCCCCGAACTCAGTTAAGATTTTAAGGGACGAGCTTTACGAAAGCGTAAAGCAGCAAGTTAGCGAAGCTCAAAAACACACGGCTGAAGTTGATTCCGATATGCTTAAAAAATTAAAAGAACGGTTTAAAAAATAATTTGTGATGATAACGGAGCCCAAGAAAGTACTTATTGTAGATGATTCCGACGTTGTTTTAAGTTCATTAAAAAAGTTTTTAGAAGATTATAACTTCCGAGTTTACACTTCTCAAGATGGGCTTGACGGAATAAGGCTGACCGCAGAAAAACGTCCCGATATTATTTTCCTCGATCTAATGATGCCTAATTTTGACGGGATAAAAATGCTTCAGGTTAAAAGAGTATTAAATGATATTAAGGATATTCCCGTTGTAGTTATCAGCGGAAATACCGTTCACAGTAATGTGATGGCGGCACTGGAAGCGGGGGCGACTAAAGTTATTTCAAAACCTATCGATAATGATACTGTAATAAAAGCAGTTAATGAAATTCTGAAAGGCGACTTTTTCAAATCTTATTCCCGAAACTACATTTCGGAGACAA
>JALWEC010000496.1 GCA_027036655.1 Melioribacteraceae bacterium | reverse complement strand
AATTTTCGGACTAATCGCCAGCTGGGGCTACGTTGTATTTGCATCGCAATACAGAGGAAACGACGGCAGCGACGGCAGAGAGGAATTCGGCGGAAACGACTTAAACGACGTTCTGAACCTTATGCCGCTTGCCGAGGAAATCCCGGGAGCCGACGCAAGTCGCTGGGGAGTTGAAGGCTGGAGCCGGGGCGGGTTAATGACTTACCTTCTGCTGATGAAAACCGACATTTTCAAAGCGGCGGTTACCGTCGGAGGCGTTTCAAATTTACACTGTGAAAAAAAACAGAGCAAATTTATCGAGCAGCTTGTTAAACGAACTTTCGGAAATCTCTCCGACGAGCAGAAAGAACGCTTCTGCAATGAACGCTCAGTTATTAACTTTGCTGAAAAAATCACCGCGAAAACTCCACTTTTAATTGTACACGGCACAGCGGACGATCGAGTGCCGGTTGAGGATTCGATTGAACTTTCGCGCATATTATTGAAGAACAGAACAAATTTAAAACTCCTTCTCTTTGAAGAAGGAACGCATTTTCTCAGAGATCACAAGGAAGAACTTAACCGCGTCAGAAAGGATTGGTTCGATAAATTTTTGAAGAATAACAAATAAGAGGAAATAAAATGGCAAGAAGAGCAAAAAAATATTGGCTGATGAAATCGGAGCCGAACGCTTACTCCATAGATGATTTGGAACGGGACGGCTACACTTACTGGGACGGCGTACGAAATTACCAAGCCCGAAACTTTATGCGGGATGAAATGAAAATCGGCGACAGAGTAATTTTTTATCACAGCAACACCGAGCCCCCCGCGGCAGTCGGGATTGCCGAAGTCGTTAAAGAAAGCTATCCCGATTTTTCCGCATTCGACCCGAAGGACAAACACTTCGATCCGAAAAGCAAAGAGGAAAAGCCGACTTGGTACATGGTGGACATCAAATTTGTTAAGAAGTTTAAGAAAATCGTTCCGCTTCAGGAGATGAAACAAAATCCCAAATTGCAGGATATGAAACTTGTTCAGCGCGGTAACCGATTATCCGTAATGCCGATCACTAAAGAGGAGTTTGATGAAATTGTGCGGATGAGTAGATAATATTACTATTGGGAACCTTTATTTCTAATAACCACTATTAGAGACCTTTGCATAACCTACTTTATAAGTCATTCTGAATGAAGCGAAGCGGAATGAAGAATCTCAGGACCAGTAATTTTACCGAATTTAGAGATATTTCGGACGGCTTGCACCGTCCTCAATATAACAACTTTAGATTATACAAAGGCCCCTATTAATAAATGTTTTTTTAACGATATTTTCCGAGCAATCTACCAATCAATATAAATTACGGATTGTCTTAAGTTTGGTAAAAGTTGTTATGCCCTCTCTTTCCTTCTAAAAGGCTTAACTTTATTAATTGAATCTTTTTTCTTATTGGATATTTTAAAAATATCATATTGATTCTGAAGATTTAGCCAAAGTTCAACACTTGTTCCAAAAAATCTTGACAACTTAATTGCCATTTCTGTGCTAATACTTCTCTTTTCATTAACAATTTCATTTATTGTTCGAAAAGTAGTTCCCAGCGCTGAAGCTAATTCTGTCTGGGATAAGTTCATTTCGTCCAAAAAATCTTCTTTTAATATTTGCCCCGGATGTGTCGGAGACCTTTTTAATTTAATCATCTTATTTTCCTTTTTAATGATAATCCGTTATTGTAACATTTGAAGCATTGGAGTCCTCAAAAGAAAAAATTATTCTGTATTGCTTGTTAATTCTGATACTATATTGATTTTTAAAATTTCCTTTTAGCATTTCAAGTCTGTTGCCGGGCGGAACTCTCAAATCGTTAATATTTTTTGCAGCATTTAAGTAATCAAGTTTCCTTAATGCAATTTTAATGATAGATTGCGGATATTTTTTGACTTACCTGTAATATAAAATTTTTCCGTATCCTTATTCCCAAATCCTACAATCATATTACCTTATAACGCTTGATGTTATACTGCAATAATAATAATTTATCGGAAAATAACAAAATTTAGATATGACATACCGCAGCAAGCCGCAATCCGCCGTGGCGAACGAATGATGAATTTTGAATTAAGAGCTTTACTGCAAAAATTTCTTAACAAATAGAACAAGATTTTGGTTGTAATACTATACGTTTTTGCAATGGCAAAAAAGCCGACAAAAGTCGGGAGTTACAAACCGTGTAATGGTTTCACAAATAAAAATTAATTCGAATAATGATACTGTAAATAGAAATACTTGGGAAAATATTTTTTGGGATAATTTTTCACAAAATGTATCGTTTTTAACCAAAAATTCATTTACCGATAATTTAACTTTGAATTTCTGAATCCGAAGGATTCACATATTATTAGAAGAATGAATTAAAAATTATATGCGATTCCAACGGGAGTCGAAAAATTTAATGTAAACGAAATTCTATAGATCCGCCTTGGCGGATAGGCTGTGGTTTTTCAGTCCGGCATTGTTGTTTGGGGCGGACCCCGATAAAAAGGATCGGGGCAAGCTGCGTGAAAAGCGACGCCGTTAAATCCCGCATCAAAAAACAGACGTTTTGAGAATCAAGTTTATATTAACCCGCAGATTCAAAAAAATCTTTTTATGAAATTTATTCCGGAATTAACGATTTTAAATTTCGTAATTAAGAGCAATTAAATCATAACTCGGGGAAACAATGGATTCGAACGGATTCGTTAAATCAGAAATTAAAAACAATATCGCAGAAATTACATTCCATCATCCTAAAAGCAATTCGCTTCCGGCAAACCTTTTATCCGGACTTAAATCAGCAATTGATTCTCTTGGCGAACTAAAAGAAGTTAAAGTAATTGTACTAAAAAGCGAAGGAAAAACATTCTGCGCCGGGGCTTCGTTTGACGAGTTGCTGTCTCTGAAATCATTTGAGGAATCAAAAGAATTTTTCCTCGGTTTTGCGCGCGTCATCAACGCGATGAGAAAATCTCCTCAGCTTATCATCGCTCAAGTTCACGGTAAAACTATCGGCGGCGGAGTGGGAATTATTGCCGCGACTGATTACGCAATAGCTTCAAAGAATGCCGATGTTCGTTTAAGCGAACTTTCAATCGGTATCGCTCCGTTTGTAATCGGTCCGGCGGTTGAGCGAAAAATAGGGAAATCCGCTTTTGCCGAAATGAGTATCGACGCCGAATGGAAGTCGCCGGAGTGGGCTTTCTCAAAGGGCTTATTTAGTAAGATAACCGAAGACGAAGAAAATCTTTCGCGAGCTGTTAACAATCTTGCGGAAAAATTATCCGCTTACAGCCGGGAAGCTATCTCCGAGCTTAAAGCGACGCTCTGGGAAAATACGGAAAATTGGGATTTGCTCTTAACCGAACGCGCCGAAAAAAGCGGAAAGCTGGCGTTAACCGATTTCACGCAAAATCTTTTAAGAGAGTTTAAGAAAAAGTAACCCGAAGAAATTGAACAAATCGTCTTCGGGTTTTTAACTTCGTCCACAACCGATGCCCCTTCAGCGGAATTATATTTCTTTAACTTCTATCACAACGTCGGCTTTTTCAAAAATTGTTTTAACCATATTCTGGAAGCGTTCCGGGAATGTTTTTTTATCTTCTTCCGTAGCGTTGGGCCCGAAAGCGCTCATTAAGATTTGTTTTGAGTTAACCGCTTTTTCCGGATGATAATTAATTTCTACTTGTTTTCCCGTATCGAGCCGCGTTAAGCGGATCTCGGATTCAATAGGGGCATTGTAAAACAGAAGATCCCTCCTGTTAAATTTCCCGTTAGGAAGTCCGGCAAATCCATAATCGGTTGTTGCGCCCGTAATATTTGAGATAACGCATCCGGTTACGCCGGCGTTATCTTCAGTAGCGCCTTTTTTAATCTCTACTTTAATCTTTCCCCTTTCCGGAAGTTCATCTTTATAAAGAGTTTTTAACCCTTTTAATGCGGACAAATAAGCTCCGGCGACAACACCGCAACTATGCCCCGCCGTTTTAACGACATCTATATAAAAAAACTCCAGCATTCCGTCTTCCGTTGCGCCAAGAAATTCAGATAATTCGTCATGCATTTTAATCGTTTCAATCGAGTCAAAAAAATCAGGGTAATTCATTGTCTGCTCCTTTTATTCTTTTAGTTTTGGCGTAAGTTAACAAAAACAAAATGAACCTCCAATAGATAACTCCAACAAGAAATTACAGCATATTATTTTTCAACTTTTTTTATTTTAAAACGATGATTTAACTTTTTTGTCGATTGAGAATAAACAAAAAGTTTCCTTCTTTAATTCAATCGGGCACAAATCTCGTTTATTGCTTTATAAGAGAAAAGCAAATTATTTTATAACATCGGAGAAATAATGAACGGCAAAAAAAACGACCGCTTGTATGGAATATTCTTATTCTTTTTATTAATCGTAACCTCAGCCAATATAGCTACGGCTCAATATTTCGGACGTAATAAAGTTAATTACAATAATTTCAACTTCAAAATACTACACACAAAACATTTTGATATTTATTACTACGGCGAAGAAGCCGCCGCCGCAAAATACGCCGCTCCCATTGCGGAAAGATGGTACGCAAGGCATTCCTACATTCTGCAAGATACTCTGAAAGGAAAACAGGCAATAATTCTTTACGACGGCTTCCCGCAGTTTTCCGAAACAAACGTATCGAGCGGATTTATCGGTCAGGGCACCGGAGGTTTTACGGAGCCTTATCTCCGCAGAATTGCAATTGCGCTTGATGCAACTCTCTTCGGAGACAACCACGTTATCGGGCATGAACTTGTTCACGCCTTCCAATTTGATATCACGGGCAAAAACGGTTTTTCCAAACACGGACTTCCGGGCGCAACGGGAATGCCCCTTTGGCTGATGGAAGGAATGGCGGAATACTTTTCGCTCGGTCCGAACGACCCTTTTACCGCAATGTGGATGAGAGAAGCGTGTCTTGATAAACTTCCTAAAATTTCCGATTTGAGAAACACCGCTAAATATTTTCCTTACAGATACGGTCAGTCGCTTCTTGCCTATATCGGCAACACATACGGCAACGAGATGATAGGAGCATTTCTGCGTGAAGCGGTTTTATCAAAAAATATGGACGAGGCGTTTAAAAAAGTTTTCGGAATAACTTCCGATTCCCTTTCCGCGCTTTGGCATAACGCTCTCCATACAAAATATGACCCGATATTAAAAATCACGAAAACGTCCGACAAATACGGTAAATTGCTTATTAAAGGTAAAAAAGGAGCCGAATCAATTAACGTTTCCCCCGCCGTGAGTCCCGACGGGAAACAATTCGCGTTTTTTTCTTCAAGGGATTTGTTTGCCGTTGACGTTTTTATCGCGGATTTAAAAACCGGGAAAACAATCCGCAACATTTTTAGAAAAGAACTTGATTCTCATCTGCAAAACTTGGAGTTTATAAATTCAACGGGAGCTTGGTCGCCGGACAGCAAAAAGTTTATCTTCGCCGGGGTTAAAGAAGGTCGTCCCACTTTAACAATTCTTAACGTAAAATCGGGCGATATACTTAAGACAATCCGCTTTCCCAAACTTGCAGAAATCAATTCGTCCTCATGGTCGCCCGACGGAAGCAAAATTGCTTTTTCCGCTCTGAAAGATGGCTTCACAAATATTTTTATCTATGATTTGAATAAAGAGAAACTGACTCAGCTTACCAACGATGTTTACGGGGAACTACAGCCCGATTGGTCGCCCGACGGGAAATCAATTGTATTTTCAACCGAAAGATTTTCAACCGATCTTTCCGATTTGAATATCGGCAATCTCAAGCTCGCGGTTATTAATCTTGAGAATGGGAAAATTTTTCCGCTTAAAAGTTTTGACGACGGGAAAAATATTAATCCGCAATGGGCGTCCGGAGGAAATATTTATTTTGTATCGGACCACAACGGCATTTCAAATATCTACAGATTGAACTTGAACAAAAATAAAATTTATCAGATAACCGATTTGTACGGCGGTGTGAGCGGGATTAGTAATTTAAGTCCTTCGATTTCCTTTTCCGATAAAGAAAACAAATTGGTTTACAGCGTTTTCCAAAAAGGGCATTACAGCATTTACACAATTGATTCCGAAAAAGAGCTGAAAGGATTTGAACCTAAAACCAAGGCGCAAACCGAATACGCCGGAACGCTCCCACCCGACGACCGCTTCCCCGACAGATTTCTCGTGAATTTTTACAACACGGAAATCGGTTTGGCTAACGCCTTTCCGCAGTCGGAATCGGTTTATCATCCTTCCCTTAAATTGGTAGGCGTTTCGCAGCCCTCGGCGGCGGTAGGGATTGACAGATACGGAAGCTATGTGGGAGGCGGACTAACATTATTCTGGAGCGACATGCTCGGAAATCATAATCTTGCGACTTCACTTCAGGCGCAAGCGTCTCCCCTTTTTACAAATATTTCCGGACTTGTGGGCTACTACAACACGGCGCATCGCTGGATGTGGGGAATCTCGATTTCGCAGACACCTTACATCCTCAGCGACAGTTATTCCGGATATGCCCAATACGATACGACGACGG
>JALWEC010000495.1 GCA_027036655.1 Melioribacteraceae bacterium | reverse complement strand
TATCCGTTTCAAGAGACTCAAAATACTCGGTCCCGATTCCGATATATCCTTTAACAACATCGCCGGAAAACGCTTTCCCTTTTTCAAAGAAAAGTCCTTGCTTAAACCCGCCCAGGGCAACGGTTAAATCGGCGTCGAAAACCGTTTCACCCGCGCCGGTATTGGCGTTAAGTCCGCTTGGGACGTCGATAGCCACGCGAAAAGCTTCAAGCGAATTTAAGAATGAAATAATTGTATCGTAAGGCGGCTTCAGTTTACCCTGAGCGCCGGTGCCGAGAAGCGCATCGAAAATCACCGTGCAGTCTTTCAGCTTATTTAAATCCCTCCGGGATTTATAGAGCGTAATCTCGCCCGACTTTGTTTGAGCTATAAGATTTTTAGTTGCGTTAAAGTTAAGAAGCGCATCCCCTTTGAGTGTTTTTTCGTCTGCGAGCGTAATTATTTTAACATAATAACCGTTGTTAATAAAATGCCGCGCGGTTGTGAATCCGTCTCCCCCGTTATTGCCTTTTCCGGCTACCACTCCTATTGTCCTCAGTTTATTCAATTCCGGAAAAGCTTTCAGCGTCTCGATAAATACCGAGCGGGAAGCGTTTTCCATTAGCATCGGTCCCTGAAGTCCGAGAGTTTCTACTGCGTATTTATCTGCATTGCGATTTTGTTCGGCTGTAAACAACGGTATCATTTTATCACCTCTTTAAGAAATTTTCATACCGAAAAATATTTATTCGACGGAACAATTGCACTAATTCTTTTTAAATAATTTCACGTTTCCTATTTAGAAGTACTTGGGAAAATAATTTTCATGATAACTTTTTGTGAAATATATTATTTCAAGCCAATTAAAAAAATCATTAATGACAATTTTGGGATTATTATTTGTCATTCTGAGCGGAGCGGGGCGGAGTGAAGAATCTCCAAACAAGTACCTTTGCCGGTTCTAATTTTGAGATTCTTCTTCCCGACTTTGTCGGGGATCAGAATGACATATTCCGGGGTTATGGAAAGCCTTCTATAATTGAATTTTATTGCTTAAGTCTTTACGATTACCATTGTAATATCGTCGCTTTGTTCGTTCTTTCCTCTGAAACTCACAATTCCCGTCAGAAGCTCGTTCCACAATTCGGCGGCGGACTTATTAAAGTTTTCCGTAATCGTTTTATCTATAAAAGCATCTCCGAGGAGCTTATCTTTTTCATTTCGTTCTTCGTTAACGCCGTCGGAATAAAAGATGAACAATTCATTTTTCCCAAAGGGAATCGTAACTTCTTCTAAAATATCGTCAAAAACTTTTCCCGATTTCATCCCGATTGCCAATCCTCTCGGAATAATATTCTCGACTAATCCGGCGGCGGCTTTTTTTACCGGAGTATGTCCCGCTCGGGAAATTTTCAGCGTTCGATTTTCCATATCGAATAAGCCGATAGTTATTGTGATAAAATAATATCTTTCGAGCGTCGCGGAAATTTTGTCGTTAATCTTTATTAAAATTTCTCTTGGCGAAAGTCCTTCCGAGCAGAAAAGCCGCGCGATTGTCTGGAGCTTCGACATATAAAACGAGGCGGAAAATCCTTTCCCCGAAACATCGGCTACCAGTACGTAAAATCTCTTCTCGTCAAGCCGGATTACATCGTAGTAATCTCCGCCGACCCACTGAGCGGGAACCATTTCGCCGAAGATATCAACGCCTTCTATTTGCGGCAGCTTCCGCGGCAACAGACTCCGCTGTATCCGTCGGGCGTTCTCGAAATCGCGTTCCAGCGCCGCTTTCTCCTTCTCCTCGTTATGGTAAAGCGCGTTCTGAAGCGCAACCGCAACTTGGTTAACCGTCGCCGAAAGCATTTCCAAATCGTTATCCGTAAAACGCGCGCCCGAATGTTTTAAGCCGAGGAAAAGGAAGCCGATTAGTTTATCGCGAGCGACCAAAGGCATTGCGGTAAAAATCTGATTTTGTATCAGAACTTCAGCTTCGTCGCCGAATACCGACAAAAAATCTTCCCGTTCTATATTCAGATATTCTCTGTCAAGTCTTTTTCCTTTTATCCATTCTTCCAAAGTTTTAACCGAGAGGTGAATTTCAAACTTTGCCGTTTTTAGATTGTAGCTCGAAACTATTTTTAATTTTTCCGTTTTTCTGTCGTAAACGGCGAAAGCGAATGTCTGTAAATTCAACGCTTCCGAAAAGATTTTTCTCGTTTCTTCAACTACGCCGTCATAATCGACAATTCCCGAAACATCGTTGCTGAACTTAACCAGCATTTTTTTGAACGCTTCCTGCTCGGGATAAAATTTTCTTGTTATCGCGGCTTGAAATTTATCCTTCGTTGATTGGTACAAAATCACAAAGAGTATAAAAACCAGCCCAATTATCAATCCTTGATACTGCGGACCGAGCGCCGAAGCAAAGGAAGCTCCCATCAAAATTATCGAGAAGAAATAGAGCGCCGCGATGAAGATTGAAACAACAAGATAAAGGAATGTGTTTTTTACGACTTCGCTAACGTCCATCAGGGAATATTTAAAAATCGAGTAGCCGAAAGAAATCGGGATTAACGCAATTAATATAATCGGCATATAGTGCTGAGGCGAGTTGAATATCGTGTCGGCAAAAACTTTGGCAAGCGTTGACGCATAAATAAATCCGCCCAATCCGATTGCGAATCCGATTATAATTATAAGAAGCGGTTTTCTTTCCTCCTTCGATTTTATTTTTCTGTAAGCGAAAATCAGAGAGAAAAATCCGGTGAACAGAGCGGTTATCATCGAAAAATAGATGATACCCCAAATCATTCTTTCGGTTAATGACCTTACTCCGAGTTCGGTAAAGGGAAACTTCGGGTAAATAAAAAGTTTAAACGCCAAATAAACCGCAAGAAGAAAATATGGATAGAGAAGAAGGATTTTCTTGACAATCTTATTGTCCAATCTTTTTCTGCGGTAAGGGAAAATCCAGAAGAACTCCACAATTTTTGTCGGGATAAAGATTCCCGAAAGAAGCCAAAGCGTCGTTGTAAAGGCGTACAAATCCTTATGCGTTGTAAATGGAGTGGGAATACTGATACTGCCGGTCAGCGCCCAGCTGTTGTAAAGCGTAAGGAGAATTCCCAATGTGAAAAAACGCCGCTGTATTTCGCCGGAAGGTTTTGAGCGATAGACAATAAACCCGACAATAAGCCAGACAAGCGCAAACAGTTCGGATGCGATGCTGCTGAATGAAATCAGTTTTTTGACTCTTACTTTTGCGTTAAAAATTTTGTCGCCCCGCTGCACCGTGTAAATTGCCGTATCGCCCGAAGCAAGGTTATCAAGGAGAAAAGAAGCGTCCGAAATTTTATTAAGCTTGACGCCGTTTATTTTAAGGAGATAATCCCCGTCGCGGATTCCGGCGTTCCAAGTTACGCCTCCTTTTTTTACGCTCTTAATAATTATTTTCGCGCTGTCGAGAAAACCTTTTATGTCTTTCTCGTTCCATTTTACCGTTACTCCCGCTCTCTGCAGTGAATCGAGTTTGTTTATGTCGTATTCCCAAAGGCATTCGTCGTTCGATTTCGGAAGGATGAAAAATGAAAAATATATTTGAACGAATGCCCAGATAGTAAGTAAAATCACAACTGCGGGAGCGAACTCATACTTCAGTTTTTCAATATTCTTGCCTGAACGAAACATTAAAAATCAACCTCGCATTTATGATTCAGAACCTTTACCACAAGCATTGTGATATCGTCGGATTGTATTGCGCCGTCGGTAAAGCGGGCGAGTTCGTCAAGAATTTTCTCCTTAATTTCTCCGGGAGATAAGTGCGCGCTTTGGGAAATAATTTCTTCAATCTTATCTTCTCCGAATTCGGTATAATTTTTATCCATTGCTTCCGAAATGCCGTCGGTGAAAAGGAAAAGAATATCGTCCGGCTGGAGTTGAATCTTTTCGCTTTCATAGGGAATTAACGTTTCCATAACGCCGAGAATCAGTCCGCCTCTTTTTAATTTTTTAATTTCACCGTAACGCAAAAGAAGTGGAGGATTGTGTCCCGCGTTCACGAATTCAAATTCAAGAGTTTTATCGTTTAAGATTCCCCAGAACATTGTTATGAAACTTCCGTTGGTCGTGTTTTCGCTGACTAAATTATTAAGCATATTTGTAGCTTTATCAGGGGGATAATCGAGTTTGGAAAGAGTTTTAATGAACGCCTGAATATTCGCCATCAGCAGAGCAGCCTGCATTCCTTTCCCCGATACGTCGGCAATAACAATCAAAGTCCGGTCTTCGTCTAATTTCAGTATATCAAAGTAATCTCCGCCGACTTGCCGCGCCGGAATATTAGCCGCTTCAATCTCAAAATTATTAAACTTGGGAAATTTGGAGGGGAGAAGATTTTGCTGAATAGTTCGCGCAACTTCCAAATCTTTTTCTATTTTCTGCTTTTGTAAAAACTCCTCGAAAAGCCGGCTGTTCTCAAGTGAAATTACCGCGAGACTTGCCGCCGAATAAATAAATTCCACATCGGATTTTGAATATTCCCTGCCTTGATAAGCTTTCCCGAGTAGAACCAGTCCCTTGGTTTCGTTCTTAATCTGCATCGGAACGATAAGCTCGATTTCCGTATTTGCAATATCAAAACCTTCGCGAATCAATTCTTGTTTTTTTCTTGGTCGCGTGATTTTTATTTCGCCGATTAAACGGCAGAATTTTTCAATCTCCGAAACGTCAAAATTCGAGTCGATAATTTGCAATCCGTTCCCGCAGGAAATAATAGCATATCTCGAAGCCATAAACTGACCGAGAAGAGTGTAGATAAATGTTCGCCCGATTAATTTTGAATCGAACAAGCCGGTAAATTCTTTTGCCAAATCAAAAAGAGAATTCAGCTGATTTATTTTTGAATCAAGCTCGCGGTTTGTTTCCGATAAGCGTTTAAGCGCTTTGGCGTTGTTAATCGCTGCGGACGCAATATTGGCAATGGTTTTGACAAAGTCGAAATCTCCTTTTGTATATTCCTCGTTTGTAAGTTTATCGCCGAGAAGAATGAACCCGATTGTTTTATCTTCGCTGCTTAGTTCAAAGGAATGTTTTAATCCGGTCGCGTCCGAAAACCTTTTCAGCTCGTAACCTTCCCGCGGGAGTAAATTTTTTAATTTATCGTCGGAGATTTTTATCCCCTTGGCTCGCGCAAGATAAAGTTTGTCGTTTTCGTCGGTCAACAGCGCCGCGCCTTTATTAATCATCAGTTTCCCGAAAAGCGTAAAGAGAAGATTATCAATCGTAAAGTTTAAATCGAGATTGGAATTGATCTGTTTTCCGAAATCAACAAGAGCGGATAAATTTTTAAGAGCCGTGATATTTTTCTCCGTCATAATTTTTTCACAAGCTTCAAAATATTAAAATCGGGATTGGAAAAATCGTACTCGACTTTGTCCATCAGCGTTTTGATTAAATGAACTCCGAGTCCGCCCGACTTACGTTTTTTCAATTTGGCTTCCAAATCGGGAGGCTCCAGCGATTGCGGTTTGAACTTTTTCCCTGTGTCTTTTATCGTAATTGTAAGTTCTTTGTTTTCAAACTCCGCCGAAATTTCAATCTCTTTCGTGGGGTCGAATTCATAAGCGTGTTTGATAATGTTAGTGCAGGCTTCGTCGGCGGCAAGAACAATTTCTTCAATTTTCTTTTTGTCGAATCCGGCTTCATCCGCAACTCCGGAGAGAAAAGTCCTTATCTTGCCGAGATTTTCGGTTAAACTTTTAACCTTTATATTTTTCTTAATCGAATGCAAGTTACTTTTCCTCGAACCTATCCGCCGCTTTTTCAACCGAATCGAAAAATTCGTAGAGTACGGGAAAGCCGAGCAAATCGAAAACATTAAAAACGTTCTCTTTGAGCGCGGCAAACTTTATGTCGCCGCCGTTTTCGCGCATCGTTTCAACGTAAGCCATAAAAACGCCAAGCCCGGCGCTGCTTATGTAGTTTAACTCTGCAAAGTCAACGACGATTTTATATTTCCCTTGTGAAATAAGCTCTTCAAACACTTTTTCTAACTCGCCGGTTGTGTGGGCGTCCAAAGTGCCGCCGAGCGAAAGAATCACAACTCCGTCGGCTTCTCTTATTTTTGCGTTAAACCCTTCCATTTATTTCTCCGTTTATTTTTTTTCAAACATTAAGATTGTAATATCATCCGATTGCATCTTCTTCTGCGAATATAGACTGATTTCCGTGATGATTTGTTCCATAACTTCATCCATTGATTTTTCAGCGGTTGCGTCTGCAATCTCGCTTAGTTTGTCATATCCGAATTCTTCATCTTTATCGTTTTTTGCTTCCGGAACTCCGTCGGTATAAAATATTATCCGTTTATTTTCGGATAAATTGACTGTTACCTCTTCGAGATTTTCCAAGAATTTATCCGACGCCGTAATTCCCAGTCCTAACCCGGCGCTTTGTAGATACTCCGCTCCGTTGTTTCGCAGCAGAAGAGGAAAATTCTGACCGAGCCTGAAATATTTAACAATCCCAGTCTCGTTGTCAATCTCTCCGAAAACAGCCGTGATGAAATGTTTTTTCGAAAGACGCTTGACGAAGATTTCA